>DJIL01000013.1:0-3866 GCA_002433595.1 bacterium UBP8_UBA6595
TGGTACAGGTGGAACAACAAATAGTCACTATGGCTCAATCAAATAAGGCGGCGGTAACCGCTAATTTAGCAACCCAACTGGTACAGGTGGCACAAGCACATCAGATGGAATCTAAGTTATTGAAAGATATTACTTACAAGGAAATGATTGTAGATGTTGATAAACAAAGCGTATTCAATAATGAGGCGCAAGTAATGTTAGAGCGAAAACTGGAGGTTATTGCAATGCAGCAACAATTAATAGCCACAGCTATGGATAAAAAAAACCAAATTATCCAGGCAATCTTAGCTCAGCTATTTGGCGCGGCCTTTGAGCGAAACAGCGTCCTTCAATCCGTTGTTTCGCAGATTCAGAGTACAAATGAAATGGCTATTGAGGCATTTTTTTCGGCTACACAGGATTGGTTAATTCGGCATAATGCAATTCAGAATATAGATTCGGAATTAAAAGCGGCAGCAATGTCCGCGGGTTTAACTGTATTCATTTCGACTCCACTAAGTATAATTTCGAATAGCGGTAGTAATAAAAGGGGCTGGATTAAATCTAGCGCATCAGCAGGTAGCGATTTTACTAAAAAAAGTACGCTTACGGATGATTTATTTTTGGAATTAATGTTTAAGCGTGGCCACCATAAGGCAGTGACTGAAAATTTTGGAATTTTAGTGGGAGTAGGAAGTTTTGATTCATCAAAAAAAGAGTTTAAGGATAAGGCAAAAAAGTCACAAGAAAAATTAGGAGTGGATATTCGGGATCGAGAGAGGAATCGTGCTAAGTCCATGGAGTCATCGCAAGTAATGGGGCTAGCTGCACTAAATGAATATAGCAAGTTAAAAGGCGAAGACTACAAAAGGAATAACGCATCAGAAAGTTCAAAAAATGCGCTATATGAAACAATCGCGGGTACTAGCCAAGGATTTTCAGGGCTCATTAAAAAACGATATGGCGATGATAGTCTTAAACCTCTTAAAAATTCAATTCAGGAGCGGGCTCAGAAGTATCAGCAACTGGTGGATGACTTAAGGTTAGGCACTGCGGATGAGTTGGGGATTTCTCATGATGGAAAAATTGAACTAAACAAGATAGGTGCTATAGACTCATCCAATTTACTTAAAATAATGAAGGATAGAGGGGTTATTAGTTTTATTATTAGCATCATAGGTTCATACAGAGACAAAGTTCAGAATACGGGACTATACAGTAAAGCGAATGAATTGTGGATGAGGCATGAGAGCGGGCATACACAAGTATCCGGATTAAGTGATGCGGACAAGTTGCTATTAATTAATAAACTAAAGGAGTTGGATAATGCGCGTTTATTACTTTTACAACAGGCGGTGGGTAAAGGATTAGTTAGTGCCACTCTGTACTATGCAAGTTTAGGAATTATCCCATCTGGAGTAATTGATGGAAGCTATGATAAATATAAAAAAGAAAAAAAAGTGGCAGAGATAGAGGCCGAGTATAATTTGTTCCTAGGAGAGAACAGCGGAAAGAACAGCGAGATTCCTTTGCAAGACTTGATTCGTATGCGTCAAAAGGCAGGCAAGTATTGGAAATCCGTATTGTTTGAGTTTAGTCAAAGGAATGTACAGGCGAATAATTTGTATAATCGATATAAGCCAGCGTATTCACCTGAGTTTTTTGTTGCCCAAGTTCAGAATAAATATAGAGACCACGGTGGCGATGACTTTCAGTTTGAGTGGTTTGTAGATGAGGGAGCAGAACCAGCAGGGGTTTTGAAAACACTGATTGAAACGGACCCTCCTTTGTTTGATAAAGATGGAATTTCTCAGATTCCAAAATTGATTCCTGGTACTGCAAATTTACTGAACGAGATAGAAAAAAAACAAAAGATACTTAAATGGTTAAGACCCATTTTAAACCACAACCAATTAAAACCCAACCAATTAGAATGGATCTGTTCATCAATTGCCGATGTGATGTGTGATATTCGCGAGTGTGTCATCGATGAAGTAACGGTCTAATTCAGCTCAAATACGTAATTAAAATGCTGAGGTCCGCGGGGTTAATGCCCCCAATGCGTTTGGCCGCTTGAATGGTGGGGGGCCGATGATCCATAAGCCGTTGGCGGCATTCGGCACGCAACCCAGGAATTTTTGTGTAGTCTAGGGTGCTGGGCAGGGGCTTTTGTTCCCATTTTTGAATGCGATCAATATCCAGCTGCTGGCGACGCAGATACCCGGCATATTTAATGGCGACGTGGGCGCGTTTGCATTGGTCGTACTGGTCGTATGTTTCGGGTTGATGCTTGAGGTTTCCAAAGGCGATGTCTAGGTCAAACTCGGGCCGTTTGCACGCGTCATACAGCGACAGAGTTGCGTCCAGGCCCAGTTGGTGGGCGGCAGACTCTGGGAGGCGTTGTTTTTTCCAACGGTCTTGCAGAGTTTGAACGCAGGCGTTCCAATCTTGAATGTGCTGATAATCGTGATCCGAGACAACCCCTGCGGTGTGCCCCAGTGCACTGAGCCGAAAATGCGCATTGTCTTGGCGTAGCAGCAACCGGTATTCGGAGCGTGAGGTGAGCATGCGGTACGGTTCATCAATGGTTTTGGTAATTAAATCATCAATTAACGTGCCAATAAACGACTGTTCTCGGGTAAGAATTAGGGGTGGCTTGCCTTGCACATAAAGCCCAGCATTAATACCGGCAATGATGCCTTGACCGGCCGCTTCTTCATACCCAGATGTGCCGTTGAGTTGCCCGGCGAAAAACAAATTGGGCATGGTTTGGCTGGCCAGGGTGGGGGTGAGTTGGGTGGGAATCACGTAATCGTATTCTACGGCGTAGCCATAACGCAGTACGGATACATTGGCGAGCCCCGGCATGGTTTTTAAAAATGCCAATTGGATATCAGCAGGCATGGAGGTGTTGAGCCCTTGGGCATAAATTTCTGGGGTATCCCAGCTTTCAGGTTCTAGAAAAATATGGTGGCTGGGTTTGTCGCTAAATCGGACAACTTTGTCTTCAATCGACGGGCAGTATCGGGGCCCCACGCCTTGAATGGTGTGGTTGTATAGCGGAGATTGGTCCAAGTTGTCCAACAATAATGCATGACCGGTGGGTGTGGTGTTGGATAAAAAACAGTCGGCTTGCTGGGTGTAGCGGGTGTTAAACGGCGTGCGCAGTGAAAATCGGTGAAACTCGGGGTCCCCGGGCTGGGGGGCTAAGGCACTGGTGTCAATGGAGTCGCGGTGCAGTCGGGGCGGCGTGCCGGTTTTGAATCGGCCCATACGCAAGCCCAAGCGCCGGAAGGTATCGGATAACCCCAAAGCGGCGGCTTCTCCCACACGCCCCCCATCGGTTTTGGCCGCTCCCGTATGCATACAGGCCGACAAAAAAGTGCCCGTCGTAACCACAATAGCCGTACCCCTGATGCGCGTACCGTCTGCTAAAATGGCGGTGGCTGCCGGCGCCTGGCACTGGATATCGACCACCATGCCGGTGATAATTTCGATGCCTGGGGTTGCTTCAAGTGTGGCTTGCATGTGGCGTTGATAGGCATATTTATCATTTTGGGATCGAACGCATTGCACGGCGGCGCCTCGGGATCGATTTAACAGTTTCATTTGCATAAATGTAGCATCGGCCGCACGGCCCATTTCGCCCCCCAAAGCATCCACTTCGCTCACAATTTGACTTTTGGCCGGTCCCCCGATGGCCGGGTTGCAGGGCATGACACCAATGGTATCGGCACTGCCGGTAATCATAACCGTAGGCACACCCATTCGCGCACATGCCAATGCGGCTTCGCAACCGGCATGACCACCCCCAACAACAATGACACGTTTCATACTTAGTTAACAGTATAAAATAAACCCGCCATTTCTTAAAGTTTAGGCCATAT
>DJIL01000013.1:4270-5498 GCA_002433595.1 bacterium UBP8_UBA6595
GATTTTATCACAGCATTATACTCGCTTTAGTTGCGGGTATTGTTATGGGTGTTTTAGTGCCGTCATGGTATCCATTGTTTGACCCACTTGGATTGTTGTTTATTCAATCGCTTAAACTTATTATGATTCCCCTGGTGTATGCGTCATTGGTGACGGGCGCCGTTCAATTGGGGCAATCCATGCAGTTGGGGCGGTTGGGTTTGGGAAGTTTGGTGTACTTTGGCGTGTCGTCAGCAGCGGCTAGTGTACTGGGTTTGCTAGCGATTCGTATTGCTCAGCCGGGGCAATGGGTCGCTGTGTCTGTTGAGTCGTCGGTGGCCATGGCGAACCCGGTGACGCCTACTGTTACTGATTTACTACTTCGAATTGTTCCGGATAACCCCATACAGGCAATAGCCGATGGGCAAATGCTCTCGATTATTTTTATGGGGTTAATTTTTGGGCTTGCCATTGGAAAGTTGGGTAAGAAAGCGGAGCCTATGTACGCAGTTATTAAAAGTTTGGGCGCAATTATGACGTTGGTGACCCGGTGGGTAATTGCCGTTTCTCCACTGGGTATTTTTGCCTTGATGATGAAGCTCGTTGTCACGACTGGCTTGGAAACGTTGGTTCCGCTGGTGGGGTATATGGGCGTGGTGATGGTTGCGTTGGGGGTTCATGCACTGTGCGTGCTTCCAGTGATTGTCAGTGTATTGGCGCGCCGATCCCCCATGGCGTTGGCCCGCCAGCAGGTTTCCGCACTCATAACAGCGTTTAGTACCGCCACGAGTAGTGGTGCGTTGCCCATTGTTTTGGAATCGTTTACAGATCCAAAAGAACACCGTGTTGCGAGCTTTGTGATGCCTATTGGCACAACGGTTAATATGAATGGAACGGCCGTGTATGTTGCCGGAACAGTTGCCTTTTTAGCGCAATATTATGGAGTTGCATTGGGGCCATCGCAATACGGGATTTTAATTTCATTAACCGTGTTATCTGCCGTGAGTGCAGCGGGGATACCCGGATCTAGCTTGGTGACGATGAGTTTAGCCTTGGCCGCTTTAGGAATTCCACTAGAGGGAATCGGCATGATTGTCGCCGTGGATCGCGTGTTGGATATGAGTCGCACAGCGGTGAATGTATGGGGCAATGCAGTGGCAACAGTTGTGATGACGCGATTGGCTGACTAATCATTTGGTGCTACACTATCAGACAGGATATGCCGTGGTGGTGGAATTGGTAGACACGC
>DJIL01000013.1:5808-6243 GCA_002433595.1 bacterium UBP8_UBA6595
TGGTGGAATTGGTAGACACGCTAGCTTGAGGGGCTAGTGACCGCAAGGTTGTGCAAGTTCAAGTCTTGTCCTCGGCACCAGCAGCTGGTTAATAACCAAAGCAGCTGGTTATTAACCAGCTGCTTTACACACTCCCCCCGGACTTTGCTCAATGGCCACATTCAGGGCGCAACATCGGAAATTTTCCGGGCGCCGCACTGATGCGATTGAGTTACATCATGGTAATACCCAAGGGGACTAGTTTTTAAACATTATTTAGTTAAACATACAATGATTCTGGTACCGAGGGCCGGACTTGAACCGGCACGAGCGTTAAAGGCTCAATGGATTTTAAGTCCATCGTGTCTACCAATTCCACCACCCCGGCACTAGATGATCGGGTAATTGGTATTATACTATGCATGGATCTATTGGTACAATAGATCATATGAGAAG
>DJIL01000013.1:6577-10597 GCA_002433595.1 bacterium UBP8_UBA6595
ATGAGAAGCCCCAATGATATCCATGCATAAAGATTTAAAACCTACCGCCGTTACCGTTGTGCTGGTAGATCCTCAAATCCCTCCCAATACCGGGAATATTGCGCGGTTATGCGGGGCCAATGGTATGCCATTGCATTTGGTGGGAAAATTGGGGTTTTCATTGGACAATGCCGCATTAAAGCGTGCAGGTTTAGATTATTGGGCCTCGATTCAGTGGACGGTGTTTCCAGATAAAGCAGACTATTTGGCGCAATTGCCAATTGAAAAGAGTCATTTTTTTTCCACACAAACAACAGTATCGTATTTTGATCACACGTACACAGCGGGCGATTACTTAGTCTTTGGGAGTGAAACGGCTGGTTTGGGCCGGGAATTTATACACTCGGTGGGAGACCGTGCCTGCTGTATTCCAATGATCAATCCTTCCGTACGCAGCCTTAATTTGGCGACATCCGTGGGTATTGGTGTCTATGAAGCATTTAGACAAATTCGGTATACTTAAACGTATGCGAATTGATCGACGAATTCAAGCTCGTTTTTCATCCCATGTGGGGGTGCGACCGGATGCCTATGATAATCGGGTGGATGCGGCGGATAGCTTGCGCGGCTTGGATCTGTTTTTTCGGGACGTTGAAATCCCATATTATTTAGTCTTTGGCACGTTGTTGTCCTGTATTCGGGAACAGGGATTGTTTAGCTATGATCACGATATTGATATTGCCATTCATGCACGGGATTTGGATCGATTTCTAGACGCTCTGCCGCAATGTTTGGCCCATGGCTTTTATGTGAATGAACTGGGCTACTCGGTTATTAAATTGCGTAGTATGCCCGCGGATGCCCACATTGACATATGGGTTATAGAGCCAGCGGCTTGGTATTGGAATGCGACTTGGCAGTTGGACCATGCACTGTTTAAGCCCGATTATTTTTCCGGGCATCAGACTCGGCCCTGCTATGATTTTCATCCTCAGGTGCCGGCTCAACCGGAACACGTGTTGCAGGCGTGGTACGGTTCTCAATGGGGCGTGAAGCAAACGGATGCGTTTGCGTTGTATCGGCCGGTTTTATCGCGAATTTTGTCCTATCCGTTTATGACGGCGATTGTGCCGTTTCGGTTTTCGCATGACCCAAGAAGCTGTCGATGGCGGCCATGGGTTCAACGATTCAATGGGGGGCGTATGCAAGTGGCTACTAATTTGAACGACGATTAAATTGGCGAGCCTAGACGATTCACGGTATACTAAGCAGTCTATGATGACCGCAACACACACACGGCTTGATTTTTTAAAAACAGTGGTTGAGCTTGCCAATGATCGGTTAATGCATTACTTCAACACCCGGTCGTTTTCAGTGTCGCAAAAAGCCAATACATCGCCCGTGACGCAAGCGGATATTGAAATTGAAACGATGATTCGTGATGCCGCTATGCATCAGTTCTCAAATTTGACAATTGTAGGGGAAGAGTGTGGCGAAGAGGCGCCTCAAGAGCCACAAAAAACAGGCGTTCGGCTGATTATTGACCCGATTGATGCCACAGCCAACTTTATTCGAGGCGTTCCGTTTTTTGGTACGTTATTGGCCTTTGAGGAAAATGGCGTGATTACGGATGGGTTGATTTCGGCACCAGCCATAGGCGCTACGTGGTGGGCGTCTCGGGGGTCTGGTGCTTTTTACAATGGTCAGTCCATGCAGGTATCGGGGATTGATTCAGTGGCAGATGCGTGTGTGTTCCATGGTGCGTTGTATGGGTATGAGGCTCAGGGGTTGCCGGCCGGATTTCAAACATTTTTAGCACGCACCAAGCGGCAGCGAGGCTTTGGTGATTTTTATGCGCCGATGCTAGTGGCCATGGGATCGGGCGAGTGTTCGGTCGATGCCAATTTACAATGCTGGGATATGGCACCAATACAAGTAATTTTAGAGGAGGCGGGCGGTCAGTTTTCGGATTTTTCTGGAATCCCCAGCATTTACAGTAACCATATGGTATGTTCCAATGGGCGTGTGCACGAGGCTTGTTTAGCGAGTCTAAATCATGACTAATCTATCGTTGGGTATTGTGGGGTTGCCCAATGTGGGTAAATCAACCCTATTTAATGCGCTGACTAAGGCAAGCGTCGACGCAGCCAACTATCCCTTTTGTACCATTGATCCCAATACGGGTGTTGTCCCCGTGCATGATGAGCGATTGTATCAGCTAGCTAAGCTATCAGGGAGTAAAAAAACAATATCCGCAACAGTCGCATTTACCGATATTGCGGGATTGGTCAAAGGTGCCTCTAAAGGGGAAGGGTTGGGCAATGCATTTTTGACCAATATTCGGGATACGCAAGCCATTGTGCATATGGTGCGTTGTTTTGAAGACGATGACATAGCGCATGTACATGGGCGTGTAGACCCGGTGGCTGATGTTGAAATTATTGAAACCGAGTTGCTTTTGGCGGATTTAGATACGGTTCAGCAGGCGATTGAAAAGCAGAAAAAAAAGCAGAAGTCTGGAAAACCAGAAGACAAAACGCGCTTGGCTGCCTTACAAGCAATTGAAACGCTACTCAGTGCAACGACACCCTTGCGGCACAGACTCGATACGTTGGATGCAGACGTGATTCAAACGTATGGGTTTTTAACAGCCAAGCGGATGATTTATGTGGCCAATGTGGGGGAATCTCATGTGGTAAACGGGAACCCCTATCAGCAGCAGCTTGTGGCACACGCAGTAAAAACAGGGGATCGCGTGGTTACGTTATGTGCGGGTTTAGAAAGCGAAGCGGCGGCCTTGGAGTGGGCGGATCAACACGAATACTTGGCAGAATTTGGGCTTGAGCAATCGGGATTGATGCAACTGACTCAGGTTGGGTTTGAGTTATTGGGGCTTCAGACGTATTTAACGACAGGGCCAGAAGAGAGTCGGGCATGGGTGATTCCCCTGGGGTATTTAGCCCCGCAGGCTGCGGGTGTGATTCATACGGATTTTGAAAAAGGGTTTATCCGAGCTAACGTGATTCAGTGTGGGGCTTTGATTGAAGCGGGTTCACTTAAAAATGCAAAAGCATTGGGAGTGTTGCGCCAAGAGGGTAAAGAGTATGTGATGCAAGATGGGGACGTGGTTGAGTTTTTGTTCAATGTTTAAGTCACAATGAACCAGTGGTTGAGTTGGTTAAGTGTGGGGTGGCTGGTGGGGATTGCCCAGTTAATCCCGGGGGTTAGTGGGAGCACCGTTGCGGTGGTGTTAAATCGGTATCAGCCGTTTATTCAAGCGGTTAATGCCGTGGTTGACTCGCCGTTTCGGTTTCGATTGGCCCATGGGATTGTGGGGGTGACGGTGATGGGGGCGGGGGCTAGTTTGGTGATTAATGCGGGGGTAATGACGTGGTTACTGACGCACTATTCGGGGGGTGTATACAGTATATTTTTAGCGTTAATTTTGGTAAGCGTTCCGGTTCTGTATCGCAAGTGGAGCGTTTTTCATATTCGTCATTTGGCTGGGAGTGCGGTATGTGGGTTGTTGCTTGGTTGGGTGATGCGGTTTGTGGGTCAACCCAGTGTGGGGAGTGGGGCTGAACTATCGACGATGGATTGGGTCTTGTCTGGGTTTGTGGCCATGGGAACCATGGTAGTACCCGGGGTCAGTGGCTCGATGATGTTGGTGTTAATGGGAACCTATGATGCTATCATTGTGGCGGTTGCTCAGCTAGACATAAGTGCCTTGATGGGCTTGGGGATTGGCTCTGCAGTGGGAGGCTTGGTGATGGTCAAGCTGGTAGATTTTGTTTTGAAGCGATTTCCGTTGGTATCGTATTGTGCCATTATGAGCTTGGTTCTGGCGTCAGTGCCGGTACTTTGGGGGTATATTGTTGCCACATAGTCGGTTGTATGTAAAAGTAAGGAGACTATAGAGTAAAAGAATTATAAAATAACAGTCATTTTTAAAGATGGGGAGTGTTTCAGTGTTTGCGGTACGAGTAGTCGAAAAAGGAAGCCTAGCGGCTTCAACGAAACTAAGGCCGGCAACAATAGTAC
>DJIL01000007.1 GCA_002433595.1 bacterium UBP8_UBA6595
GCCTTAGCGGATAATTTGGGAATTAATATGGATATTCAACCCATTACCGATCTGGTAGATACTGTGATGCAGCAAACAACGGCCGTGAGTTGGTTTAATAGTCCAAATGGCCTTGTTGAGGAAAATGTACAGGCACGGGCGCGTGGATTGTTAACTATGGCGTATGCCAATCAACAACCCGGTACCTTGGTGTTGGCCACCGGCAATAAGAGTGAGTTGGCCGTGGGCTACTGCACCGCCTATGGGGACATGTGTGGGGGGCTTGCGCCCATTGGGGATCTGTATAAGACACAAGTGTATGCATTGGCGCAGTATATGAATCGGGCGGGCGTTCGTATTCCCGAATCCACAGTAGCCAAGTCGCCATCGGCCGAATTAAAGCCCAATCAAGTGGACCAGGATACATTGCCGGATTATGCGGTTTTGGACGCTATTTTAATGGGGGTGGTTGAATCGGGCCAATCAGAAACGCAATTGGTTCAGGCAGGCTATGACACAACCACCGTGGCATGGGTCATTCGGATGCTGGGTCAATCAGAATACAAACGACAACAAGCCGCCCCGGTCATCAAAGTATCCACCCGATCCTTTGATTGGGGGTGGCGACACGTTATGGCTTCATGAAGTTGGTGGTAGGCCTGGGAAATCCAGGGGAGCAATACACGAATACCCGCCACAATATCGGATTTTGGTTGGTCAAATCGTTGAGTCGATCCCATGACTTTTCGGGGCCTAAAGCGCAGTGTAAAGGCCGGTTGTGGTCTGGAATAGTGGGCGATGTGTCCGTTAAAAGTTTATTGCCAGGGACGTATATGAATGGGTCGGGGGAGTCGGTTCAATCGGCACTGCAATTTTACCGATTAACACACACTGATTTAATTGTGGTGTATGATGATTTCGAATTGCCATTTGGGACTGTTCGTATTCGTGAAAAAGGAACGGCGGGCACTCATAATGGCATGCGGTCAATTATTCAGTGCATTGGAACTACTAATTTTGTGCGAATGCGGATTGGCGTAGGGCCTATTCCTGAGGGGCGACTTCCGGCCGATTTTGTACTATCACGGTTTTCATGTGAGGAACAATCGATACGATCAACGAAAAAATCACAGTGGGTAAAACGGATGGGCCTGTTGATTCATGATCGGGTTCAGCAGGCACAGGCTCCCACCGATGATTAATTGGGTTTTCGGATGCGCAAGATTTATGGTATTATTGTCAGTCTAGCACAATGAAAGAAACAATAGTTAACACGAATCATAGTCACGGTCCAGCTAGTTTTCAAGGTGAAGACCGAGATTATTTTAACACAGTAATGGCGCATGTCATTGAAAAAAACCCAGGAGAGCCTGAATTTCATCAGGCGGTTGCTGAAGTTTTGGGGTCTGTAATTCCGTATGTGAATCAAAACGCAAGGTACAAGCAAGCCAAGATTTTGGAGCGATTAATTGAGCCAGACCGAATTGTAATTTTTCGCGTGACTTGGGAGGATGACACAGGCTGTGTTCAGGTAAATCGTGGGTATCGTGTTCAGTTCAGCAATGCAATTGGTCCATATAAAGGCGGGCTTCGGTTTCACCCTTCTGTCAGTTTAGGAACATTTAAATTTTTAGGATTTGAACAGATTTTCAAGAACAGTTTAACAACGTTGCCCATTGGGGCGGGGAAAGGGGGGGCTGATTTTGACCCCAAAGGCAAGTCAGATCACGAAATTATGAGATTTTGCCAATCCTTTATGACGGAGCTTGCCCGGCACATTGGCAAAGATGTGGATGTGCCAGCTGGCGATATTGGCGTAGGGGCAAGAGAAGTAAGTTATTTATTTGGTCAATACAAACGGCTTAACAATCGGTTCACGGGAGTGCTAACAGGCAAGGGTATTGAATTTGGGGGTAGTTTAATTCGTACAGAAGCAACCGGTTACGGATGTGTCTACTTCATTCAAAATATGTTGCAGCATGTCAATCAATCAATCGAGGGAAAAATTGTTGTCATTTCAGGATCCGGAAATGTAGCCCAATATGCAGCTGAGAAAGCCATACAATTGGGGGCAGTGGTCGTGACTTTATCGGATTCATCGGGGTTTATTTATGAGCCAGATGGGTTAACACAAGAAAAACTAGATTTTGTCAAAGCATTAAAACTAAAAGGTGGGCGAATTAAAGCCTATGTGGATCAGTTTCCATCGGCGCAGTATTATGATGGACAACGCCCATGGTCTATAAAGTGTGCCATTGCACTACCATGTGCCACTCAAAATGAATTAAATGAAACCGAAGCCAAGCAGTTAGTTGAAAACGGCTGTATTGCTGTGGGAGAAGGCGCAAACATGCCGGTAACACCCGGTGCCACAAGTGTATTCTTAGACGCTAAAATCGCATTTGGGCCTGGAAAAGCAGCGAATGCGGGCGGGGTTGCAATTTCGGCATTAGAAATGACTCAAAACAGCATGCGTTTGCATTGGACACGGGACGAAGTTGAAACTCGGTTGAAGTCTATTATGATGAGTATTCACGAGCAGTGTGTGGCGTTTGGGTCTACCCCAAACACAACGTATGTAAACTATGTGGATGGTGCTAATATTGCAGGATTTCGAAAAGTCGCGGATGCCATGATCGCATTTGGTATTTTATAAAGTTATTCGGTATCGGCTGTATGGTTATGGGTTGGTGGCGTGGCAATCCTTAACAATATGCCTCAAAAAGGGGGGCTCTAATTCAACCGCTTATTATTTTTAAAAACTTAAAAAAATTTGGCTTAGCGGTTGTATTTGATACACTGTAGTATATGAAACTTTACTTTTTTTCTTTAATACGAGCCTACCGGTGGTATGCCCTAGGCATGAGTGTAGTTGCCGGTTTTGCCGCATGGTTTGGTTTAGCCGTTGTGGACCAGATTCGTGTGGTCACAGACAGCATTGTTGCGTATCAAGCGGGCGAAACTGTTTCCCCAACACAACCCATTATTGCCTTTTTATTTTATAAACTGGGGCATCATGGTATGTATTTTTTAAACCGTTTGTTGGATATTCGATACAAACCGCGCTTGCTAAGCCAATTAATTACCGATGCCTACACCCAAACGGTGGGGCATTCTTTGCAGTGGTTTGAATCGCACTTGTCGGGAGATATTGCCAGTAAAATAGCCGACTTTCAAGATGGATGCATGACCATTGTTACGGCTGGGTTTCGCGCATTGGTTAGCGTGGTAGCCATTAGCCTTAGCGTAGTGTTTTTGTGGAAAATCCATCCAATTCCAGCCCTAACGTTGGGGGTGTTTATTCTCATTTACGTGCCAATTTTAGCGGCGTTAATGAAACACCAGATGAAACTTCAGCACCGATACGTTCAGGCCCGACAACAAACTATGGGGATTATTACCGATAGCATCATTAATATTTTTTCACTCAAAACAATTGGTAATACGGCGCGCAATATTCAATCAACACTCATGCCAGCAGTTAATCGTTGGCGCATGCGGGATCATAAAACACGAATATTTGATGCCTGGTGGGTGGACAATGTGGATACCCTTATGATCACAGGCATGGTGAGTGCTCAGGTGTATGTGGCTGCACAGCTGTATCTTAATGGCGCAGTTAGTGTGGGTGGGTTTTTGGTGGCGGTTGTGATGACGTTAAATATTCATCGAGAAGTGGATCAATTTTTGGATGTACTGTTATTTACCATTAACCCCGCGGTTGCCCAAGTGTCCGAAGCCTACCACGTAATGTACGAACCGTATTCAGTAGCCGATGCGCCAACGGCTACGGCGCTAATTCAGGCTAATATTCGGGGGAAGCTTGAATTTGATTGCGTTACTGTTCGGTATGATCAAGCCCCGGTGCTTCATAACTTTTCACTAACCATTCATCCGGGGGAACGCGTGGGTATTGTGGGCATATCCGGGTCCGGTAAGACAACCTTAGTCAAATCACTGCTTCGGTATTTTGATGTTGAATCGGGTACCATTCGGCTGGATGGCCATCTTATTCATGCGGTGACACAGGCCAGTTTGCGTGCTGCTATAGCGGTAATTCCGCAAGATGTCACCTTATTTCATCAATCAATTGCGGATAATTTACGCGTTGCCCGACCCGATGCCACCGATGCTGACTTAATGGCCGCTTGTCAGCAAGCGTGTATTCACGATGCCATTCAGCAGATGCCCCAGGGTTATAATACGGTTGTGGGGGAACGGGGTGTTAGTGTTAGTGGTGGGCAACGCCAACGCATTGCCATTGCACGGGCGATACTCAAGCGCGCGCCAATTCTGATTTTAGATGAGGCAACGAGCAGCTTGGATACCCCAACCGAACGGGCCATTCAGGCATCCATTGAAACGCTGCTAGACACTCTGCCAGCAACCGTTATTGCGATTGCACATCGCTTATCAACGGTGGTGAACTTGGATCGTATTTTAGTCGTGCATCAGGGCCAAATTGTGGAGTCAGGCACGCATGAAACGCTTATGGCAGCCCCCAATAGCCACTACCAAAGCCTATGGGGGTATTGAATCTCAGTCTCATTTTTGATACACTAAGTCTACAATGGTTGCTTATGCATTAATTACATTTCGGGAGACGCTCGAAGTAGGGCTTGTATTGGGTTTGGTTTGGAGTATTCTTAAACAAGCCAACACCCTAGGGATGGTTCGGTGGTTGGTTCATGGCTTAGTCTGGGGCTTGGTGACCAGTGCTGGATTGGCCGTGCTGGCACTCCAACTGATGGGTGGTTTTTCAGGGCCTGTTGAAAAAATATTTGAGGGCGTTATCATGTTGTTGGGAGCTGCATTACTAACCACATTAATTGTATGGCTAGCCAAACAAAAAGCCCGTGTGCGTGCGTTAAAACAGTCGGTATTGGCAGCGACAGCACATCCCTGGGGTCTGTTTTTTATTGTGTATACGGCAGTACTTCGGGAAGGCATTGAGACCATTTTGTTTTTACGGGCGGCATGGTATGCCACCCAGTCCAATATATTTTTAGGCGCTGCCATGGGTATCGGAGTTGCCGTTGGGGTGTGCTATGCGATGTTTAAAGGCCTGTGCCGAGTGCCGGTACGGTCTTTTTTTGCGGTGAGTAGTGTGTTGCTGATTGCGTTTGCGGGTGGATTAGTAGCGCATGGGATTCATGAGCTGCAGTCTGGGGGCGTATTTCCGGTTGTGTTTGGGGAGTTGTGGAATATTAACCCGTTGGTTGTTCAGGAAGGGGTGTATCCGTTGTGGCATGAAAAAGGGTCTATTGGGGGGTTATTAAAAGGGTTGTTTGGATATAATGGCAATCCCTATGGAATGGAATTAATTGCATACACTGTGTACTGGATTGCCGTGGGCGGTGTGTTTATTCGATCACAGGTGAAAGCATCGTAGTTTTTTTGAAGTAGAGCAGCTTG
>DJIL01000021.1 GCA_002433595.1 bacterium UBP8_UBA6595
CGGATGAATAATAGCCGTCATATCCGGTGAGGCATCGAGCGCGCGATGCAGGGCTCGGCCTACCATGCCGGTATGCCCGGCAATAAAAACACGCAGTTTCTTTGGTGAGGTATTCATACTTTCTTCCAATGATCAAACAACAAATCATTCAGCATGCGGTTGCTGTTTTTACCGAACCATAGGGTGGGTGCCACAACGGTTCCGGTTTGGCTACTCATGTAAGCCCCCCACCAACTAAACGATGAATTGGCAATGATGTGGTGATGGCAACGGGTCATTAAATACAACTCGTTAATATCCGTTGATTCAATAAAGTGAAAGCGTCGGTGTTGATGATACCGGTCACGATAATGGCGAATATACCGGTATGGACGTGGGGTTGATATAATTTTGAACGCTCGTTTGCACCAATTAATATCATCTGAAAAAACAATAAAGTTGGCATTGTCTGGAAACTGTTCTAATGCTTTTTGATAATAATTGCTTTCTGAAAGAACGGGGTGCTTTTTTTTCAATTTAAGATAATCCCCCCGACGAATATGCACGGCAATGGGGGTGTCCCAATTTTCGGGTTCATACTGTTGATGAATTGTATCAATCGTGGACTTGGGAAGCTGAAATAATTTTAAAATCTCCGATCGGTATGAATCAAAATACCGGTATGATTGAAAGTATCCCCGCAACAGCATGTCTGTTTTCGTTTGAGGTAAGGCATCATACTCAAATCGCGGTTCTTGGTATACCCAGGCATCGTCCAAGGACGTGATTTGGGTGGACAGAGTGTGGAAATACGAATCCCAATACACCGGTTTGGGTTTAAATATGGAAGGGCTATGATGAATTTTGTGAAAGACAGCCGGTATGTCATGGGTCCAGCTATACGCTAGCGTTGTAGCAATTTGAAAGAATTGGTTGCCCAATCCCCCCATCAAATCACACGATACAGCCATTTAATAATACACCTGTTCGTTGTTGGTAACGAGTGCCCAATCGGCTGTTGCCATGATGCTTACGAGTTCTGTAAAAGCAACCGAGTGTTCCCAGCCCAGTTGGGTTTTTGCTTTGGTGGCATCGCCTACCAGGAGGTCCACTTCGGTGGGTCGAAAATAATTGGGATCAATGCGAACAATAGGGGTATTGGTATCGGTTCGAATGCCCACTTCATCCACGCCGCTACCCACCCACGCCAATGGAATGTCCAGGCAGGCACAGGTGGCTTCAATAAACTCACGGACCGAATGCGTTTCACCCGTTGCAGCCACATAGTCATCCGGCGTCTCTTGCTGGAGCATTAGCCACATCATCTGCACGTAGTCGGGGGCGTAGCCCCAATCGCGCTGAGCGTCTAAATTACCCAAATACAAACAATCTTGCTGCCCGGCTTTAATACTGGCCAAGGCATGGGTGATTTTTCGGGTGACAAAGGTGCGCCCACGCCGTGGGGATTCATGGTTGAACAAAATACCATTGCTGGCATGGAGGTTGTACGCTTCTCGGTAATTGACCACAATCCAATACCCATACAATTTGGCCACACCATACGGCGATCGGGGATAAAATGGCGTAGTTTCTGACTGCGGAACCGCTTGAACCTTGCCATATAGTTCAGACGTTGACGCTTGATACAGCCGACAGGGTACTTGAGTATCCCGAATGGCATCCAAGAGTCGCAAGGTTCCCAACGCATCCACTTGGGCCGTGTACTCGGGAATATCAAAGGATACTTTAACATGGGACTGAGCCGCTAAATTGTAAATTTCATCGGGCTGTATTTTTTCTAGTAACCGATTCAAATTGGTCGCATCCGTTAAATCCCCATAATGCAAGGTTAGTCGGGTATCAGGGATGTGATGGTCCTGGTAAATGGCATCAATGCGCTTGGTATTAAAGCTGCTGGATCGCCGAATAATGCCATGCACCGCATACCCCTTTTCAAGCAATAACTCAGCCAAATACGATCCGTCTTGTCCTGTAATTCCGGTAATGAGAGCCGTTTTTGACATCGTTGCTAGAACGGATCCACAATGCCTTCTTGGACCACGCTGACGATTTCAGGAATATCTTCTTTGAGGCGGTTCTCAATGCCCATTTTTAAGGTAAACGTTGCACTGGGGCACGCACTGCAGGCACCCTGAAGACTGAGCGTTAAAATGCCATCGGTAAAAGACTTGAATTGGACATCGCCGCCGTCCATGGCGACAGCAGGTCGAATTTCATCATTTAAAATTTGTTTGATTTTTTCAGTGGCGGCATCGTCGTCCGTTTCTTCATCCACTTGGGCGTCTTGCAACGCTTTGGCCACCGTCGCATCAATAATAGCCGCACCGGTTTTTATGTAAACTTTGATGGTTTCAGTGACGGTTTCGGCCAAATCACCCCACGCAGCGGCATTGGTTTTGGTAACGCTGATGAAAAACTGTCCCAGCATCACGGCATCCACACCGGTGATGGCAAATAATTGCTCAACCAATGGTGAATGGCTCGCCAAAGATGCATCGCTAAAATCAACAGTTCCAGACTCTAAAATAGTGGTGTTGACCACAAACTTTAATGTGTTTGGGTTTGGGGTTACCTGAGCGTATATATCATGGTTGTCTGTCATGGCTTAATCCTTATTTAATTGGTTAAAATTACTTAGCTTGTAGAGTATAGTTTATCATACTCACGTACTCGTTGCTTGGGTTTAATTTTGGTGCGCCTGATAGGACTTGAACCTACTACCTCCAGTTCCGCAAACTGACGCTCTATCCGGATGAGCTACAGGCGCTAATGCGAGATGATCACATACCCGTTTAGTATACACGAAACCCGTATGGTTGTTTAGCAGGGATGGTTCTGGAGTGGATCGTCGTAGTGTGGCAGTTTATGGCGGTGTTAGCCATGTGCGGCTGTACAGGGACGTTCCATCGGTTTGAAAAGCAATGGCGCCATGATGATCGGTCCGATATACTTTGATGCTATTCAACTGGCAAGCGTTTAGAGTTTTGGGGTGGGGATGCCGGTATCGATTGTTTCGTCCGGCACTGGCAATACCAATGAGCGGCGACACTGCACTTAAAAACTCGGGGGTGCTGGATGTTTTACTGCCATGATGGCCCAGTTTGAGCACTGTGGCCGGCAAATGCTGGCTATGATGGGCAATTAGCTCACGCTCTCCCGTCATTTCTAAATCACCCGTGAGTAAAAATTGATACTGGCCGTATCGAATACGCGTGGTGATGGATTGATTGTTGATATTTTTACTGGTGTTTTTTTGGTAAAATGTGTCTACGAAGGTTCCATCATCAAACGCATACTGGGTGTTTTCACCCGTGCCCTGAAGCACGGTTCCAATGGTAAATTGACGTTTGAGTGTGTTAAACCCACCCACATGGTCACGATGCCAATGAGTCAATACAACCAGGTCGATCGCCGTGACACCCAACCGGCGCAAGGCCGGTCCCAAGACGTATCGGCCACTGCCCGGAGGCCCCGTATCCACAACAATCGTGTGGCGGTTGGGGGTTTGAATAATGCAACTGTCGCCTTGTCCCACATCCAAAAAAAAGATGCGAAACGGTTGGGTGATCCACAAACTAGGCAGCCATAAACCCACAATTAAGGCCACGCCCCATCCCCCATGATAGCGGTTGAACCGAATCGCCGCATGTTGGGTCGACAGTTTGGCAATTAACGCATACAGGGCGAGTATTGTCCATAAAGATGGCTTGCCCAGAGATATCACCATACCAGGCCATTGCGCCACGGTATTGACCAGTCCAGTTAGTAATTGCATCATGCCCAGGCAACTAAAATTAATAATATCCGTAATAATCGGTGCTAAAAGACCAATCGCACTGGAAAAAAAACCAATAATCACCAGCCATTCAATCCAAAACCCCACAAGTATATTGGTTAGCAACGATCCGGTTGAAATTTGACCAAACACAAACCAAAGTGCGGCGGCTGTAAATATAAATGGAGCCAGGCTCATGGCTAGGACGAGGGATAACCATTTGGGCCATTCGGGTAAGCTTTCAGTAATTTTGGGTACACCAAAGATTAAAGCCGCTGTCGCTAAAAATGATAAATGCGTGCCGGTTTGCAACCAAGATAACGGGTTGATAAGCCCCAAAATGGCCAACGTGGTGCCCATAATGTGAGCCGGGGATGTGATTTGGTGTCGCCATTTTAATAGCAATGCCAGCATCATCATGACCATGGCTCTAAAAATAGACGGGCCGCCCCCCGTCATAATGTAAAATAACCCGTTAATCAAACCAATTCCTAGAATTCTATTTCTCATGGATAACCCCATGAGTTGCAATAAATTGAAACAAATTCCAGAGATTAACGCCACTTGAGACCCCGATACCACCAATAAATGAGTCAGCCCCGTGCGTTGAAAATTATCCACCCATTCATCCGGTAATTGGGTGCCATGTTGGCCAAATACAAGGCCAATAAGTAAATCGCGGTAGTCTGGGGGCAGTGTCCGTGCATGAATATGCTGAATGCGTTGTTTTAATGCGTACGCAATCGGTGCCAAGGGGTTTATAATGAATCGAGCCGTTTGGGTATACGACTCAATGCGCAAATGGCCCGCATGCCGGTGTTTTTTTAAATACTTTGCATAGTCAAATCCGCCGGGATTTGTAGGGGCTTGGGGCGTAATTCGGGTAGCTTCAATAGCCAGGATATCTCCATATCGCAAGGCATCGCGTGGTGTTTTTCTGGGTAGATTGGCCACCCATGTTCGCCCCCAGGGATACGCCCGGACAGTGAGTTTGATGCTGTACGCATTGGATGCCGTGGGCGGAGTTATGATACGAACCCGCTGGGGAATGGTATCGACTGGGGCCAGGCAATGGTGGGTATACACGATGGCAAATCCGGCCGCAATGACGGCCACGCTGGGGTTTTTAAGTGGGCGAATAACCAATAGGCACAGTCCAACCAAACCCAATAGCCAAACGGGGAGGGGCAGGGCGTGCCATACCATTAAAATACCCGCCAAATACCCAGTCAAAGCCCAAAACAATGTATAGTATGACGTTAGATATTTTTTTATTTAATAATTATATCATAAAATAGATTTTTTGTAATACGGCGATAGGTCGACGCCTCTGAGGGTGTCTAACGCTTGTTCATGCGTAGCGGTTGGG
>DJIL01000028.1:0-123 GCA_002433595.1 bacterium UBP8_UBA6595
GTAAGGAGTATTTTGCCAAGCTTAGCGGTGATTAATGTAGGTGTCCAGCCTTTCGGGTGTATTGGCTTCGGGGTTGTGGGCGACGTAGTCCATGAGTTTTGCTTGGATGTTAGCGAGCGCTTT
>DJIL01000028.1:427-17160 GCA_002433595.1 bacterium UBP8_UBA6595
TGCTTGGATGTTAGCGAGCGCTTTGCCAGAAAACCCGCGGTCCATAAGCGATTGGCTGGATAGCGCCAGATTTGCTGGTGTCATGTGGCAGCGGTTCCAGTGAAAGTCATGGGCAATGACATGACGAATCCACCGTTTGGTTTTTTTGGGTAGGGTGAGCCAGTTCCACTGAGCATCTGGAATGGTTTGTAAAACCCACGCCCATTTGAATTCAGTGGGTTGCTTGGTTAATTTTTCCCAGTTGGGCCAAGTGTGCGTATCTTTATGGGGATAGAATAACCGAGACAGCCACCCGTGGTTGGCCATTAGCGTTAGCGCATTGGCACCATACGGCCCATGAACCAACCCGCTTAGTTCGTGGGTAATGCGTTCGTTCGATGGCAGGGGGTACGGGGTTTTAAACTCAGAATCGCTAGCCAACCGAAATCCCAATTGGGCAATAAACCGATACGCGCGAAAGACCCGCAAGCTGTCTTCGGAAAACCGATCGTGGGCAGTGCCAACAGGACGTAAAATACCGGCATGAAGATCATTTAAACCATTAAATGGATCAATAAGCACTTGAGCTAAAGGGTCCCATGCCATGGCATTAATGGTGAAATCTCGGCGGTTCAAATCCAGCTCAATGGAATCGGTGAAGGTAACGGTATCGGGGTGCCGGTGGTTGCTATAACTAGTTTCGGTTCGCATGCGTGCAATATCAATGCGATTATTCGGCGCTATAATAGCGATAGTGCCAAACCGCCGGCCCAATTCACGGGTGTCAAATAGGGTTCGAATAATTGATAAAGGCGCAGTTGTGGCGAGGTCATAATCGGGCGGTTTTTTAAGATTGAGAATCTGGTCACGAATGACGCCCCCCACGAGATAAGTTAAATAGCCCGCATCAGCCAAAGTCTGGCAAATGCGGGTAATTGTACTCGGAACAACAATGGTTACAGTAATGTTTGCCCTTTCTGTTTGTTTTTAATTTCCAACTGTTCGTGCAGCTCAAACTTAAATGAATCAACGATATCGCCGGGCAAAGTATTGATTTCATTAACCAAATCCACAGCCGCTTGCATAAAGCTAATATCGTGAGTGCTAAGCGTCTCAGTATTGAGCGTTTTAATGGTACTAATGATCGTCTGGGAAGTTTCATGGGGGACATTGTGTGTCTCTAAAAAAGTTTGTGTAAATGTAAGAATCGTTTTGTGATCGGAGTCGGGGGCTTTGGTTTCGTTTAAGAACTGACTCATCAAGTCGCCAAAGAGCTCCGTATTTTCTTGGCTTACGTCATAGTTGTTATTTCCTGGTTGAACCGGATTGTTGCTACTGTTAAATCGGTTAATGTTAAATTTTGCCATAATTACTGCGCTCCATAATTTTTATATATTAGTTTAATTATCATTTCTTTGATTATTAGTTGTTTAGCTGTACTAGTTAATTATACTATAGGTATCGTGAATACGGGGTGTGTTTATTGCATCGGTTTTTTAGAGGGAAGTGGCTGCACAGCAATCAGTAACGCTACTTGGGAGTCGTGAGACCCAGATTTGAGCATAAAGTCAGCCGCAATTAAGCGTTTGTATTGCCGAGTCAGGCTTTCCATCGTGTGTGAAGAAGTCAGTGATTTTTGGAGCTGTTCAATGAAATACGGATTGGCTCCGAGTTGCTTGCTTAGAGTCGCTGGGGACGCGGAACGATCACTCATAATTTGAATATGCCTTCGGCATTGGTTCGCTAAACTGGTAATAATATACACAGGGTCTTGCTTGTCGTTTAATAAGTGCATAACAGCGCGCAATAATTGGGTGGGGCGATTGGTTTTTAGGGCTTCGTGGGCATCTATCATGGATTGAGTCGGAAACGCGTGCATATCGGTAAGCGTTTGACGATTAATGTGAGTCGCGGTTCCCAAGTATGCGTGCACGGTTTGAATAAGCTGATCAGTATGGTATAAATCACAATGATGCACCTGCCAAATAGCCGATGCAACGGTAGTATCGGCGGTTAACCCATAATAGCGAATGCGTTCCCCAATCCATCGAATAACCTTACCCTGCTCCCAATCGGTAAACGCATTGATTTGCTCATCTTGGGCAAGGGATAGACACTGTTTGGCTGTTTTGAATCGCTTATCAATCGGTTTTGTAGTATAGACAACCAGGGTATGAGCCGCTGATGCTTGAATAGTGCTTAAACAGTTGAGTAGATCGGCTAGCGAGTCGGTGGTTTTTTGTGTAAGAAATGATGGGTTTTTATAGCGAATGAAGCAGTGTGGGTTAAATAAGCTGTGTTGATTGCAGGTGGCCATAAACTCGTTAATACTGGTTTTTTCAGTGAGGTCAATCCATTGGGCATTTGGATGCTGGGCGCATAGCTGACGCACGCGATCCTGAATTCGGAATGGATCACTACCGTGAATAATGTGTATCATAAGTAATGGTTAGTGTAGCATATAGAGCTGGGGATAGAGTTTGATGCCAACCCTGCATTACCCGATTGCTCAATGAACTGATATAATAACGCTATAATGATTAGTTTTAATGAGTTTGAAGCCCGTACACGCCAGCATTCTGCGGTGGTCTTGAGCGACACCTGTGTGTTGGACTCAGAAACCACGATGACTCTGGTGAACAAATTTCGCCAGGAACCCGCACTGTGTTTGTTGGAAAGCGCAGACCCCAGCCAGGCGCAGTACCAAGACTCGTATATAGCCTTTGATCCATTTTTAACACTGGTGGTTCAGTCCGACCACACGCTTCGTGTGACCCAATCGGGAGTCACTACGTTGGTGACTCAAACGGTCTATGCGTATTTGGATGCCTTGCTCGCCCAGTATCAATTGCCGAAAGGCATGGCGGGGTTTCAAGGCGGGGTGTTTGGGTATTTAACGTACGAGTGTGCGCAGTTTTTGGAGTCGGTACCGGTTTATAAAACGGGACAGTCCTTAGCGCAATTAATGATTCCACGTACCGTTATACGCATTAACAATGTCACCCACCATGTCACGGTGTATCGGTGGGTATTTGCTGATGATTGGGCGAGCAACGATCGACAATCGGTGTATGATTCCGCCGTATCGGACTTAGCGGCCGTTATGAGTGCGTTATATCAACCCGCTCAGCAGTTTCTACCGCCATTGCCAATTGGCACCCCACCAACCGCATCGGTATCCCTCACGTCTAGTATTAGTAAACCGGATTTCTTGGATGCAGTTGCCCAGGCCAAGCGCTATATAGAAGCGGGCGATATTTTTCAAATTCAAGTATCCCGGAAGCTCAGGTGTGATTTTTCGGGGGATCCGCTGACTTTGTATCGGTATTTGCGCTACACCAATCCATCCCCATTTATGTATTATGCGCGCTTTGGTGATACGTGCCTATTGGGCAGTTCGCCAGAGTTGTTGGTGGGGGTGGTAGACAATACAGTTAGCATTCGTCCCATAGCGGGAACTCGAAAACGGCGATCCAAAACACGGTCGGAAGCCGCGATGGTTGCCGAATTAGAGGGGGATGCTAAAGAGCGCGCAGAGCACATTATGTTGGTGGATTTGGCTCGGCATGATTTACGGCGTTGTTGTGTGAATGGAACAATTACGGTTAATCGCCTGATGAGTATTGAGCGCTACCAGCATGTGGTGCATATGGTATCGGATGTAAGCGGTACGTTAGCCCCAGATCAAACATCCGTTACAGCACTTCAGTATGGGTTTCCAGCTGGAACAGTCACGGGAGCGCCAAAAATTCGAGCGATGGCGTTAATTAACGAGCTGGAATCGGAGGCCCGGGGCAGTTATTCGGGGGCGGTTGTTTTTTTTGATTTTTGCAATCAGCTAAAATCCACATTAATTATCCGATCAATGTTTATCCAAAATGGGGGCGTCACTACGCAGGCAGCGGCGGGTGTTGTGGCGGATTCAGTTCCCGAACAGGAGTGGCTAGAAACAGAAAATAAAATGCGTTCAGCTGTTGAGGCTATGGAGGCGTGTGTATGATTTTAATGATTGATAATTATGATTCCTTTACCTACAACTTGGTGGATTACTTGGGGCAGTTAACGGCGATGCCAGTGGCTGTTTATCGGAATGATACCTTAACTGTGGCGACAGCCCGGCAGTTAAATCCAACATGCATTGTTATTTCGCCGGGTCCTAAAACGCCAGAAGAAGCGGGTGTGTCGAAAGCGTTAATTCAGGCCATGCATACGACAACGCCAATACTGGGTGTTTGTTTGGGGCACCAAGCCATCGGCGAGGTGTTTGGGGCGACGGTTGTTCGAGCGACTCGGTTGATGCATGGAAAAACATCGTGGATTGAGACCCAGTCTTCGCCGTTGTTTGAGGGGCTGGACAATCCGTTTGAGGCCACGCGCTACCATTCGCTAGTGCTGGATCCACCCACAATCCCCAATTGTCTGGAGGTCATTGCTACCGCATCAGATGATGCGACAATTATGGCCGTAGCACATACCGTGTATTCGGTGTACGGGGTTCAATTTCATCCGGAATCTATTTTAACGGTATCGGGCAAACAGCTGCTGCATAATTTTTTGAGCTTAGCGGGGGTCCCATGCCACTAAGCGCCCAGTTTGCGCGCGATTTTTCTACAATCCCTTTGCAAACATTAACGCTAATAAATTTGCCCGCGCCGACAGGTGAATTTGGGTGTACGGCGGTATCGGAGTCGCCGACGCTATACTGGCAATCCAAAGACGATTCGGTGGCCTATTGGGCCATAGGCGCTGCACTGACGGTTCAGTCCAATACGGATGTTTTGGGGGTTATGGATACGGTGGATCAGTGGTTAGTCCAGCATCCAGCGGTGCGTGTATTTGGGGGGTGCATGTTTCCCACTCAGCGACCGGTTGAAAATTGGCCGGGTTTTTACAAAGCTCAGTACTGGGTGCCGCGTTTAGTATGGACGTATAATACGCAGGCGCAGAAATCGGTAGCACTACAGGCATGGGTATGGCTAGAGTCTGAGGCGCAGCGTGGGGAGCAGCTGGCTTGGTTTGGGCAGGCAGTAAGTGCCCTGTCCGGGCCGGCAGTGGTAAAGCGATCTGTTTGTATGACAGGGGGGCAGGCATGCCCCAATCATGCAGAATTTATTCACCATGTTCAGGCTATTTCACAGCAATTAGTGACGTCAGATTCCCTTGAGAAAGTCGTGTTGGCCCGTCGGTTTGATGTGCAGTTTCAGACGTCGATCGAACCCATGGCAGTGCTTCAGTGCTTGCGAGAGAGCGAGCCGGATGCGCATCATATTTGTTGGCAAATAGCGTCCGATACTGCGTTTATGGTGGTATCGCCCGAGCGGTTGGTGTATCGCAAAGGAGCATCGGTTATAATGGATGCAATTGCGGGGACTCGGCCGAGAGGCGATACTCCCGAGCGAGATGAACAGTTGGCAAATGCGTTAATTCATGACGCTAAAGATCAGCGCGAACATGCGGTAGTGTTGCAATATAATATTGACCGTTTAAATCAATTGTGTACGCATGTTGAGCACGACCCAGAGTATTCGGTGCTGAAGCAGCACTACGTTCAGCATTTGTACCAACGGATCTGGGGTACGTTGCGAGGCTTAACGGGTGTTAACCGCCAACTGATTGAGACGGTTTTTCCCACCCCAGCGGTTGCTGGGCAACCGTTGGATCATGCGTTGGGGGTGATTGAGGCAAGGGAGGCCTTTTCACGTGGATTGTATGGAGGGGTTTTGGGGTGCATCACGCCAACGACATCGGATTACGTGGTTGGCATTCGAGCGTTGCACCAACAGGGGGCTTCGGTGTCAATTTACACGGGGTCAGGCTTGGTATCTGGGTCCAACCCTGAACATGAATGGCAAGAACACGAGACTAAAATGGCAACGGTGCTTGCGCCGTTGGCTTCATTTGATGCTCTATAGCCTCTTGAAAAAAGTCAATAAAAGTTGTAAAATAGTAAAATAATTTCAATAAAAATTATAGAAGGAGGATTAAATATGGGAGTTCATTCATTATTTTTAACAAATAGATATACGGTTCGGCAGTGCTTCGTGTGGGGTCTGGTGGTGATGGGTCTAATTATATTGAGCCCAGAAGGGTATGCAAAAAATTCAAAATCCCTAGGCATTCGATTGGGTGTTAATAAAGGGTCGATAGATTCGGTATCGGTGTCCACAGAAACACAGTCTTCGGATACCCCGGTGTCACGGCCGGTTTCTAAACCAAAAGTAAGCCCAAAACCAGAGCCAAAGCCAACGCCGGTGCCTCAAGCACAAGCGACACCGGCTCCGCAACAGGCTAACACCAATCAATCCCGGCAGCAGCAGTACACAACGCTGTCGATACAGGTTCAACAACTAGTGGCTCAGCTCAATCAACAGCAACTACAAATTAATCAACAACAGTTACAAATTAATCAGCTAACTATACCCAAACACAGTGCCGAAACTCAGCCAATCGAGCCGGCTAAAGTGTATACGTGTTACATCAATGAAACACGCAATACATACATTGGTGAAGGGGCCACCCAAGTAGTCGCGAAGGCTAAGACTCTGTCACAATGCAAAGCGGATAATGGCTGGTGCAAGCCCGATACGCTGGTTTGCGATTAAGCAATTGATTCTGGTTTTCTTTTGATCAATGCGGTATAATTTTAATCAATGATTGCATTCTTTATTGTTTTGCAATGCCGAAGTGGCGGAATTGGTAGACGCGCTGGTCTCAAACACCAGTGAATGTATGTTCGTGCCGGTTCGATTCCGGCCTTCGGTACCAACAAATTTGACTTATGAGTAAATACAAACCATTATTTCAACGACTGCGCCCATTTTGGAATCTAATCGCAGTGTCTTTCGCAATTACGCTGGTATATTTGGTAGCCAATGTTTTTGTTATGCCTTTAGCAAGAGATATTATTGTTATTTTGTCAGAGTCTAAGTTTCACAAAGTGCCGAAGACCTTGGCGTTGGTGGTTCTTTTATTTGGCATTCGTCAGCTATGTGAATCGGCCCAATCGATAGTCATGGGCTATGTGGGACATCGCTTGCAGGTGGATTGGCGACGCGAGCTGTTTGACCGCATGGTGCGATTATCGATGACCTTTCATGCGAATCAAAAAGTGGGGGATTTGTTAACGCGGCTAGGGGGTGATGTGGGCATGGTGGGGACTGCAATTATGCGAAATATTCAAAAACTAGTTCCCCAAGGGTTAACAATCGTAAGTGTTTTTGTGTACTTAATGTTTCAAAATTGGCAACTAACGCTTGCTGCAACAGTCGTGTTGCCCGGGGTGATTGCCATTGTAGTAGTAACCGGAAATCGACTAAAGAATGTGGTTAGCGAGATTCAACAATCGGTATCAGACGGCACGCACATTGCCCAAGAATCATTGACGCACGTGGCTATTGTGAAAGGCTTTGTAAGAGAATCGTATGAGTGTGATCGATTTCATGCGCTTAACCAATTTGCATTAACACGCAGTATTCGAAATATGTTGGTTGATCACGCATCAATTGTGGCGATTTCATTCATGCAACTGGTGGCGTTAACCAGCGTGGTAGGGTTTGGTATTTATCAGGTTAAAATTGGACAGTTAGTTGCCGCTGAGCTGTCCCAATTTGTGGTTGGCATTGCGTTAATTATAGATCCAATGAATACATTGTCAGTGCTGTATAAAGACACTATTTCGGCTATGGCTGGGTATGAACGGGTGCTAACAATTATGAATCAGTCGGATGTGGTGGCTGAGGTTGAAGAGCCAAAGCCATTGGCTACGGTTTCAGGCGAATTGAGTTTAAATTCAGTGTCATTTAGATATCCCAGTGCCGAGGCATTGGCGCTAGATACCATTAATTTAACGGTCAAAGCAGGATCAATGCTTGCCTTGGTGGGGGCTTCCGGTGCAGGGAAGTCAACCTTGATTCAATTAATCCCACGGTTTTTCGATCCTATTGAGGGAACGGTTTGTTTAGATGGTGTCGATATTTCTCAATTATCTTTGTCCGATTTGCGTCGCCATGTGGGGGTTGTTCCTCAAGAAAGTGTCCTGTTTACAGGAACGGTTGCTGAAAACTTGCGGTATGGGAAACCCGATGCAACCGATGCGGCGTTGGAGGCAGCGGCTCGGAAAGCCAATGCGTGGTCCTTTATTGAAACATTGCCAGACGGATTGGATACGTACTTGGGAGCTCGGGGACACCGGTTATCTGGCGGGCAACGGCAGCGGTTATCGATTGCTAGGGCTATCTTAAAAGACCCAGCTGTGTTAATTTTAGATGAGGCAACGTCATCCTTAGATTCTGAATCCGAGCGATTGGTCCAGGATGCCTTGGATAAACTTATGAAAAATCGAACAACAATTGTTATTGCTCACCGATTATCCACAGTTATTCGCGCTGACCAGATTGTGGTTATGCAAGGTGGTAGAATTATTGAAAGCGGAACCCATGAGACGCTTGTAAAAGACAGTGGAATCTATAAACAATTTTATGAATTACAATATACCGATACAACAGGAGGTTAGGTTATGATATTTGGTCCAGAAGCACAACTAGAACGATGGGAATTTACACAGCTAGATGAAGAGCAAGTTAAAGCCATTGGGCATCAATATAGTTTAAGTCGTTTGCTATCGCGACTATTAATTATTCGCGGTTTAACCAAAGATGAAGGGCAGTTAAAACAGTTTTTGACACCACCACGAGCCCTAATGACAGAAGTGTCCGGACTGGCAGATCCAGAGCATTTAGAACGCGCGTTGAGTCGAATTAAAAAAGCGATTGTTTCAAATGAAAAAATTGTGATCCATGGGGACCCTGATGCAGATGGGATTACCGGTACAACGATACTCGTTGCTGGGCTGAGTCACTTCAAGGCCCAAGTGGCGTATGATTTTCCTATTCGAGCGATTGAAGGCCATGGCTTGCAGCCTCGAATTATTGAAGAAGCAAAAGACAATGGTGTGGAATTGTTAATTACAACAGACTGTGGAACCAAGGATGTCGAGGCCGTTGCCTATGCAAAGTCCTTAGGTATCGATGTGATTATTACCGATCACCACATCATGGGTAACATTCATCCGGATGCGCATGCAATTGTAAATCCCCAAATGTTAGAGCCCGATAGCCAATTCAAAGTGTTGTCCGGCGCAGGGGTGTCGTTTAAAGTTATTACCGCCTTATTTGTTCATATGAACGAACCATTTCCAAAGCCCTTGCGTCAATATTTATTGTCGTTGGTTTCCTTGGGAACATTATCGGATCGTATGTCATTGCTAGTGCCAATGAATCGTTTATTAGTCCAACGGGGCGTTGAAGCCTTGTCTGAAACAAATATGGAAGGTTTGAAAGTGCTCAAGCGTGTGTGTGGGCACGGGATGACAGCGGCCATTCATGCGCATGAATTGACACGAACAATTGTGCCGCGCTTAAATGCCCCTGGACGTATTGGGAATCCGAAAGCGGGTATTGCCGACTCAAATTTAGTGGTAGATTTATTGCTAGTAGGCACCGGAACAAGCAATGCAAAGCGTGCAACTGTTTTACTTAATAAGTTTTTGACGGCTATGGATGAGCAAAAGGCAAACAATCAAGATCAGCCATTGGAGCAAGCGGCTATCGTTAATGAAGTTAATGAGGAGCGTAAAAAAATTACCAGTCAAATTGAGGATGAAATAGACCGTTTGATTGATGAACAAGTGGACCTTAAACACGACCGTGTGATTTTAATTCGAGGAAAAAACTGGAATCCAGGCGTTATCGGCATTGATGCTGATCGATTAAAAGAACGGTTTATGCGACCAGCAATTATATTGACATCGTATCCTGACAGTGAATACGTTCGGGGGTCCTCGCGCAGTATTCCAGGGATTAATTTATACCGTATTATCGAAGAAGCTGATTTAGAGTTTGAAAAAGAACATGGCCGAAAATTATTCCTATCGACTGTTCAAACGCCACTGGGTGAACGTCAGATTAATGCATTTGGGGGTCACTCACAAGCGTGCGGTTTTTCTATTCATCAAGATTTAGTTGAGCCATTTGTTAAAAGTTTACGAGAAAAAATGAAACGGCTGGATCCGGTCGATTTTTATTGTCGGTATGAAATTGTTGATGAATTGGAGTTAAGTCAGATTTCTATACGATTTATTCGAGCATTAAATCACATGGGGCCGTACGGTCAGCATTTTGATTTCCCTGCATTTGTAATTAAAAATTGTCAGATATCCAAAGATGGCAAGTTGTTTGGAAATAAATATCAAAAAGTTCGATTTCCACATGTCCAATTTGATGTGCTCAATGAGCATAAAAATGGGTACACTCAGCGCATTAAAGCCATTGGGTTTGGGTTGGCAGATAAGTATCAAACATTGGTTCAAACGGATCAAACGGCAACATTTGATATTATTTGTATGTTGGAGCTAGACATGCGCCGACCCGGCCGTCGCGGGTATCAGCAAAATCGGCCAGAGACGATTCGCTTAAATGTAAAAGATATTCGGTTATCGGGAGATTCAAACGTATCGGATGTGACAAAAGTAGTGTCACAATTGACAGAATTATAGGTTAGATATATAGGAGATTGTATGCCTACAGCAACACAAAATTATAAAATTGCCGACATCGCTTTAGCAGAATTTGGTCGGCATGAAATTACAATTGCCGAGCACGAAATGCCGGGGCTTATGGCCTTGCGTACTCAATACGAAACTAAAAAGCCCTTGGCAGGTTTGTCAATAACAGGGTGTTTGCATATGACCATTCAAACCGCGGTGCTTATTGAGACCTTGGTTTGTTTGGGGGCTTCTGTCCGGTGGGCATCGTGCAATATTTTTTCTACCCAAGACCATGCGGCAGCGGCTATTGCTGCCGCAGGGATCCCCGTCTTTGCATGGAAAGGCGAAACGCTCAGTGAGTATTGGTGGTGCGTGGAGCAGTCATTAACATGGCCGGATGGGTCCGGGCCGGATTTAATAGTCGATGACGGCGGTGATGCAACGGTGTTTGTCCACTTGGGGGCTCAGGCGGCAACGGATCACTCGGTACTAACCCAAACACCCAGCAATGAAGAAGAAGCCTGTTTGTATGCCACGTTAACGGAGTCTTTAAAAGCAGATGCCCAACGCTGGGAAACAGTAATACAGCGCATTAAAGGCGTGTCTGAAGAAACAACAACCGGTGTGAGTCGTTTGTATCAAATGTTAAATCGAGGCGAGTTGCGATTCCCTGCCATTAATGTCAACGACAGTGTTACTAAATCAAAGTTCGATAATTTATACGGATGCCGAGAGTCTTTAGCCGATGGGATTAAGCGCGCTACGGATGTTATGGTGTGTGGCAAAGTGGTTGTGGTATGTGGCTATGGGGATGTGGGAAAAGGATCAGCAGCGGCTATGCGGGGCTTGGGGGCTAGAGTAATTATTACTGAAATCGATCCCATTTGTGCCTTACAAGCCGCTATGGAAGGCTACCAAGTTACAACCTTGGATGAGGTGGTTCAAACGGCTGATATTTTTGTAACCGCTACCGGCAATAAAGATATTATTACGGCGGCTCATATGGCTCAAATGAAAGATTATTCAATTGTCTGTAACATTGGGCACTTTGATAACGAAATTCAAATGAGTGCGCTGGAGGCTTGGCCCGGTATACAAAAATCCAATGTGAAGCCTCAAGTTGACCAATACATTTTTCCAGATGGTCACCGCATTACTATTTTGGCCGAAGGGCGACTGGTCAATTTGGGATGCGCAACAGGCCATCCATCATTTGTAATGAGTAACTCGTTTTCCAATCAGGTGTTGGCCCAAATTGACTTGGTTCAAAATAGTCGACCCTTGGGGGTTCACGTTTTGGATAAGCAGTTGGATGAGCAAGTTGCGCGGCTTCATTTGGATGGGCTGGGTGTTAAGCTAACGACGTTAACGACCGAACAGGCGGATTATTTAAATATAGCGCAAGCGGGTCCATATAAGCCCGATCATTATCGGTATTAATGCCCAAATTAGTGCATCCAAATACGACGGTTAGCACAAGCCGATTTTTGGAGGCTCTTCAGGGAATTAATCACACTGGCCGCCCGCCCATTTGGATGATGCGTCAAGCAGGCCGGTATTTGCCGGAGTACCGGGCTATTCGGGATGAAGCTGCGCGTCACCACAATGGGTTTTTAACCATGATTCAAACACCGGAGCTGGCTACTGAAGTGACCCTTCAGCCAATCCGGCGTTTTGGTATGGATGCCGCAATTTTATTTTCAGACATTTTAGTCACAGCCTCAGCCTTGGGCTGTCCGGTACGCTTTGTTGAAAAAAAAGGGCCGGTGTTTGATACCCCCATTCGATCGCCCGAAGCATTGGCTGCCTTGCGTCCAGCATCAGACGCTGTGCCCCATTTGCAGTATGTGATGGATGCTATTCGCATGCTTAAAGGTGTCCTAGATGTTCCCTTAATTGGCTTTGCGGGAGCGCCATTTACTGTAGCCAGCTATATGATTGAGGGGGGGAGTTCCCCCACCCTAAGCCATATTAAGCGCATGCAATATAATCAGCCGGACGTGTTGCACGGTTTATTATCCCAATTAACCGATGTAACGATCGCATACTTAAAGCAACAAGTGGATGCTGGTGTGGATGCCTTGCAGCTATTTGATACCTGGACCAATCATTTGTCGGTATACGATGCCCAGCAATTGTGTTTTCCTTACATTCAACAAATTATTACGGCTATGAACGCGTATACATCGATACCGATTATAGTCTTTTGTAAAAACACGGGTGTTTTATGGCCGGACCTTGTAGCTACGGGCCCAACAGCCATTAGTATTGACTGGGGGTGTGATGCCGTTCATATGCGTGCCTGTATTCCGGATACCCTAGCATTGCAAGGCAATGTGGACCCGTTTTTACTATACGCGGACCCCGAAACAATTGAAAAACGAGTCACTAGGCTACTTAATGATTTGGGGCATTTGCCCAACTATATTGTTAATTTGGGCCATGGCATTATGCCAGACATTCCAGTAGCGCATGTGCAAACACTGGTGAATACCGTAAAGGCTTGGGGTTCTTAATAGACTGTGGTATGCTTGATGGTACATATTTGGATGCGCGTGTGGTGAAATTGGTAGACACGCTAGATTTAGGATCTAGTGCTTCGGCGTGGGGGTTCAAGTCCCTTCACGCGTACCAACGATGATCAAAAGTCATCCAGTGTATACCCGATTACTGGACCGCCAGTCGAAGCTGGGTCACAGTATATGCATGGGTCTAGACCCTGTCATAGGTCAATTGCCAGCAGCGTATCCCCAAACAGTGTCAGGAGTTGCCCAGTTTCTGGAGCGACTTGTCGAAGAGAGTTTGCCCCATGTCGTGGCCTACAAGCCCAATATTGCTTTTTTTGAGGCCCTAGGCTTGGACGGTCTTCGACTATTGGAAGCGGTGATTAAACGCATTGATCGCCAAGTGCCCGTTATTTTGGATGCCAAGCGAGGTGATATTGGAACCACAGCCACGCAACAAGCGCGGTATTTGATCGACTATTTTGGAGCCGATGCGACTACCTTACATCCGTATATGGGGCATGATAGCATTGAACCGTTTTTAGCATATCGTCATCAGTATCATTTTGTTTTGGTTCTAACGTCTAATTCAGGGGCTCAAGATATTGAACAGCAGGTATTGGCTACGGGTGATCGGGTCTATGAGCATGTGTTGGATCTGTGCAGCCAATGGCATCGTGGGTATGGCAATGTGGGGTGTGTGGTGGGAGCCACACAGCCGGGGGTTGCTGCTTTGAGGGAGCGCGATCGGCAGTTGGTGTATTTAATGCCGGGTGTGGGGGCTCAGGGGGGTGCGTATAGTCAGGCTCAATTAGAGGGAAAAAACACCGATGGTTTGGTTCTGATTCCGGTTTCTCGGGCATTAATGTACGGTCATTCGAATCAATCTTTTGAGTGTCGGTTGAAGCATTTGCTGGGTCAATAGCGTGGTCGACTGGATTGACAACGTTAGGCTTTCTGAGCTAAAATTCAAATTAAATGTTTAATAACTCGAGGAGGCTAGATGGCTGGGCATAATAAATGGTCAAAGATTAAACATAAGAAAGCCAAAACAGATGCTCAAAAAGGCAAGGTTTTCTCAAAAATGGGGCGTGAAATCACGGTGGCTGTTCGCATGGGCGGCGGGGGTGATGAATCGAATAATTTCAGATTGCGATTGGCGGTTCAGTTGGCCAAAGCATCGAATGTTCCCAATGAGATTATTAAACGCGCCATTCAGCGAGGTTTAGGTGCTGATGATGGGGATCAATTGCAAGAAAAACTATTTGAGGCGTATGCACCGCACGGGGTGGCGCTAATGATTGAAACGTTATCGGACAACAATAACCGAACGGTCGCCAATCTAAAAATGATTTTAAATAAAAACGGAGGGAGTTTAGCGACCAAAGGCGCCGTGGCCTATCAGTTCAAACGCATGGGCGCCATTGAGGTTGAATCCACCCAATATGACGCGGTTTTAGCGAGCGCATTGGCGAGTGACGCAGACGATATTGAACCGATCGCTGGTGGCGGGCATATGGTTCGGTGTCAGCCGGAGGATTTAGCCACGGTTCAGGCTGCCTTAGATGCCGATGGCTTAGGGTGCCAATCGGCCCAATTGGTGTATGAGGCGGATACGCTCATTGTTTTAGATGTGGACCAAGCGGGTACTATTATTAAAATGTTGGATCAATTGGATGATGATGATGATGTACAACGCGTGCACGGAAACTACGTAATTCCCGATTCAGTTCTGGAGCAGTTGGACGTATGATGAAACGGATACTTTTTCTGGTTTGCTTGTGGCTGTGTCTGGGGCTTTCCGGGCATGCGGGTTTAAGTGAATTTGGCTCTAGTTTGAATAATAGTTCAATTCCAAAAGGTGGAGACACTGCATTGTTGAATAATGATCTAATAAACATTACTGTAAAAGCGACGGGTCAAGACGAATTGGTGAGTAGCGTTACGGTGAACATACAAAATGCAAGTAGCGTGGCTTCAGCGAGTGTTACGGTGGGAGGTCAGACGTTTCAGTTCACTAATCCAAGTGAGGCTACTGATTTTAATATAATCAATGGTACTTTTACTATTGTATCCGGAAATACTGAAACCTTTGTTTTTAATCTAAAGCTTAAGGAAACAGCTTCTGTTGGCGAGGTAATTACATTAAATGTTGTTAGTATTGGATCTCTGACTGGTTTAGATAAAACAGCAGCAGTTACCGTATCTGGTTTCCAAGGCGTTACGGTGAATAGTGTTGTGAGCGACTCAAAAATACTGGCAGGACATGCAAACTTTCCGGTGGTGAACGTCGAAGTGGGGCCTATGGTGGGCGAGGGGCTTGGTTCGGGGCTGTCTGTTGGTGTCGAAAAAAATTCAGCAGACAGTATTAACGGGGTTAGATTATGTTTCGATGTGGATCAAGACAGTGTAATTGATGGTGAAGCAAATTCAGTTTGTGGTGATCAAGTGGAATTTTCAGAGAATCGAGCAACGCCAAATTTAAATAAAGATAATATTTTAAGTAGCGCAGGCAACACAACCAATGTTTTGGTTGTGTATGATTTGTCCACCAGCACACCGAATACCGGAATTGATTCATACAAAGCTCAGGTGACTACTGTATTGGGTACGGGCAATGGGTCTAACCAGGCAATAAGCGAGATTACATTTAGTGGTAATGGCAATGGTCAAGATCTTGATTTAGTGGGTGTTCTGGTTAGTCAGACAGCGGAAACGCCGACTGGCGATGTAATACCGGGTAACGTGACCAACGATATGCTTATTATTGAGGTAAACCCGATAGCTGTGTCGGTTAATGTTAAGACATTAAAGATTGGGAATGGGGACGGTGTTGAGTTTCAAGGCGGTCAAAACAACAAAGTAAAATCCATCCATATCTTTGATGGGACGTCGCTAACTTCAGCAGATTCGTTTAATAGTCTTGTTTCGGAGGCTACCGTGACGTTAAATAAACAAATACTGTCCGGTGATGCTACTAACTTTACCATTCAATATGTGCTTCCAGAGATTGATGAAGGAAAGATTGTTCAAGCGGTTGTGGAAGACACCTCGGAATTTCAGGTTACTGTAAACGGTACCATCTACATTGCCAATGGCGAGTCCGGGACTGAAAACTTTAAGGTATTTAACCTGACCATTTCGTCAGGAGAACGCTTGGTGAGCGATACGAATGAGAAAGTGGTGTTGCGATCGCTTACGCCTAACACTAATGATTCAGTGTTTGTTGGTCAACAAAACGTTCCGGTATTTGAGTTGGAGATTTTAAACAATAAACAAGCATCAGGGGTGGCGGAACTAAGCGTGAACGCCACAAATGAAAATAGCTCCTCGGGGTTTAGTTCAGATAATCAGGGGGTTGTCGGAATTAGTGTTTTAAACGATAGTGGCAACAGCGTTGGGTTCTTATCCGTTCCAGACTCTAGCTCAGATCAAACAATTCAATTTTCAGTTTCAAAAAGATCCAGTGTTGAACGCTATACAATTGGTGTGAATGTGGGCCAGGATCCAGAGGCTGCGAAAGACTATACACTGCGTTTAGACTCGATTCTATCGGGTATTGATGTATTTAAATCGGAGGATATTAACAAAACAACCAGTTTTTCAGTGGCTACGTACAATCTAGAGGCGTCCTTTGATTCGTTTATAGACAACGTTGCGAGGATCACCGTCACCAACAATACAGGCGCCACAGTTACATTAAATCG
>DJIL01000032.1:0-189 GCA_002433595.1 bacterium UBP8_UBA6595
TCGTATACAGGGCTATCACCTTCTTCGGCAGTGCTTCCCAACACTTTTTACTAAACTAACAATTTGTAACTTATCTGTGTACGAGATAGATACACAAGATTGAATCCTACAACACTCTAGTTGCAGCGCCTATCTGCTACTAACACAACTAGAGTTTGGGCTATTCCCGTTTCGCTCGCCGCTACTAAG
>DJIL01000032.1:554-18968 GCA_002433595.1 bacterium UBP8_UBA6595
ATGTTTCAGTTCTCCAGGTTATCTGCCTTTATTCTATGTATTCAAATAAAGGCTGCGTGATCATTACACCATGCGGATTTCTCCATTCGGAAATCCCCGGCTCAAAGCTTGTAGCAGCTTGCCGAGGCTTATCGCAGCTAGCCACNNCTTTCCCTCACGGTACTTGTTCGCTATCGGTCTCTCAGTAGTATTTAGCCTTACCAGATGGTCCTGGTAGATTCAGACAGAATTTCACGTGTTCCGCCCTACTCAGGATACTGCTAGGTAGTTAAATTATTTCGTGTACAGGATTTTCACCTTCTATGATTAAACTTTCCAGATTATTCCACTATAAATTAACAGTCCACATTGCAGTCCTACAACCCCATATATGCCGAAACATATTTGGTTTGGGCTATTCCCTTTTCGCTCGCCGCTACTGGGGGAATCGATTCTCTTTCTTTTCCTCCGCTTACTAAGATGTTTCAATTCAGCGGGTATTGCTTTCAGTAGCCTATGTGTTCAGCTATAGAATAACAGTCTATTAAAGTTGCTGGGTTCTCCCATTCGGAAATCCCCGGGTCAAAGCGTGTTTGCCGCTACCCGAGGCTTATCGCAGCTAGCCACGTCCTTCTTCGTACTATACGCCAAGGTATCCGCCATATGCCCTTTTTATCTTAACTACCGCAACTTAATCATAACAATTAAATTTAATTCAGTTTCATTTATTTTTTTATTCTACTTCTTCCAATGATCTAGCACGCTTGAGGTGCACTGGACTATCAATCTTACCCGCAACAAATCGCTCGTGTCAACAACAAGATTAAAAAAAACAGGGGTTTCACTATGAGAATAAGTGTTTTTTATTGTTAAAAAAGATTTTTTACAATAAAAACAGATGATTTCTTTTTATAAAAACAAAAAAATTTGATACACTTTAATATACTAATTATTATATAATTGATAGATTAGTAATACATTATCTTATAAAAGGAGCCGATTGCACATGAAGAACAAACACTATACAAAAGATCACGAATGGGTCGATGTCCACGCTGACGAAGCAACTATTGGCATCACTCAGTACGCAGTGGATGAATTGGGTGATATCGTTTATATTGAGTTGCCTGAGGTCGGTCGCTTGGTAACTAAAGGAGACGAAATTGGGACCGTCGAATCCGTCAAAACAGTATCAAGTATTTATGCGCCGCTGTCTGGAACCATTACACGAATTAATAATGACTTGCCTTCCAGACCCGATATTATTAATGAATCTCCCGATGCTAACGGATGGATTGTTGCGATTAAACCGTCAAAAATCGATGAGATTGAGGCCTTGCTATCCATGGCTGATTATCAAACCCATTGCGACACTTTATAATGAAGCAGTACCTTGACTTAGTTCAAACCATTTTAAATGAAGGTATTGAAAAAACAGACCGTACCGGGACTGGAACGCTGTCTATTTTTGGTTACCAATATCGCGTTAATTTGCATGATGGATTCCCCCTGCTAACAACGAAAAAAGTTGTGATTAATAGTGTCATTAATGAATTACTATGGTTTCTAAGCGGCAGCACAAATATTAACGATGGTCTGCATTCAAAAATATGGGATCCTTGGGCAGACGCGGATGGCAATGTAGGTCCAATTTATGGTTATCAATGGAGAAAGTGGGAGCAGGTTCAAGCCGGCCAGACGGATCATCGCATCCACCATATTGACCAAATTCAGACTGTTATTGACACCATAAAAACGAACCCACAGTCTCGGCGTTTAATTGTATCCGCTTGGAATGTGTCTGATTTAGATCGAATGGCCTTACCGCCATGCCACTTGCTTTTTCAGTTTTATGTGCGCGGAGACTACTTAGATTGTCAGCTATACCAGCGATCGGCAGATGTGGCTATTGGGGTTCCCTTTAATATTGCGAGCTATTCACTTTTATTAAGCATGGTTGCCCAAGAGTGCAATCGCCTACCGGGCCATTTTATTCATACTATTGGCGATGCTCACATCTACACCGATCACATCAACGGTTTGCGCGAACAACTTACCCGTCCGATACAAACACTGCCCACCATTCGCATTGCGAACAAGCCGTTTGATAGCATTGTAGCGGATGATATTGTCGTTGATAATTATCACCCCGCACCTTTTATTCGTTTTCCAATTTCAGTCTAATGGCTATTATTGTTCTCGTTGCTATGGACACTCAGCGGGGGATTGGGATTAATAACAAACTCCCCTGGCACATACCCGAAGATTTGATTCGGTTTAAAAAACAAACAACCGGCCAGGCCATTATTATGGGCCGAAAAACATGGGAGTCTCTACCGAAGGCACCACTTCCAAATCGCTTAAATATTGTTTTATCAAAAAACCCAGATACTCTAAACTTGCCAGTACCCACCGTGTCGACGCTGGCTGACGGCATTAAACTATCCGAGCGTTTAGGTGTATCCACAACCTATATTATTGGTGGCAGCTCGGTTTATAAACTCGCAATTGAAACTCAATTAGCCACACACCTAATGATTACCCAACTATCGGGGACCTGGGCATGCGACACGCATTTTCCAAACCCCGAACCGTTTTACCAATTAAGCCATGTTAAAGACCAGTTTATGAGTCAATCGATCGAATGTACTGTCGAATGCTGGACTATAAATCCCAGCCATTCAAGATCTTAGTCAATTCCTCACTGTGTCGAGTTTCGTCACGAATCATATCCTCTAAGTCCAAGGATAGTGCCTTGTGCCCCAAGGCAGCCGCTTGCTCAGATCGCTCTGTATAAGCAACAATCGCTTTGTTTTCAGCCTTTAACACTTCTTCTAGCATAGCTTTGTTGGTACCTGCATGGGCTACTTCAGCCGCTTGTGTCGTAGGCTCACCGCCTAAAACCAAAATCTTGTCCGCCAAAAACTTCGCATGAACCTGTTCGTCCGCTACTTCCGCTAATAAAAACTGACTAAGCTCTGGGCGAAATGGGCCCGTTACTTTTGCTGCATATGTCGTATACTGAATAATTGCTGAAAACTCGTTGGCTAGATCTTGGTTTAACAAGTCAATTAACTGTTGATTGTTCATACTATAACTCCTTGTGATTGTTGGGTAATTCTAATAAATCTAATCTAGACTATACCATATCTCTCTTTGGCTAGGTATTATCTAATTGAGCAGTTAGTAACTCGACTACCTGTTTAACGGAATCATCCGCAGCAATTACCGTTCGAATGCGGTCGCACGCATACATTACTGTTGTATGATCTCGCTTGCCAAAATACTCACCAATTTTAAGAAAGGACATATTGGTCAATTCTCGTGCCAAATACATTGAGACCTGACGGGCAAACACAATGTCTTTCGCACGACTTGGCGAACAGAGCTCTGCATCTGTCACGCCAAAATAGGTTTGAACTTGGGCTTTTATTTTTTGAATGCTAAGTGGCTTGGTCGACCGAACCCCTACTAAATCTTTAATAATATTACTTACAATTTCTAAGGTAATATCGGTATCATCTAATAGTGACATATACGCGGTAATTCGATTTAAAGCCCCTTCCATTTCTCGAACATTCGATGGAATTTGCGTCGCAATAAATTGAAGCACCTCATCGTTAATGACCAACGACATATCTTCTGATTTTTTTCTCAAAATTGCCAAGCGTGTCTCTAGCTCTGGGGGCTGAATATCTGCAATTAGGCCCCACTCAAACCGAGTCCGCAACCGATCTTCTAGTGTAGGAATCTCTTTGGGTGAACGATCCGAAGTTAAAATGATCTGCTTGTTTTGACTATACAAATCATTAAATGTATGAAAAAACTCTTCTTGCGTTTGCACTTTTCCAGCTAAAAACTGAACATCGTCCACAAACAACACATCAACGGCTCGATACTGGTCTCTAAACTGACGGGTACGTTGATTTTTAATCGCATTAATTAAATCATTTGTAAACTTTTCAGATGTCACCATACTTAATTTTAAACCGGGATGATTATGCTGAATGTAATGGGCAATGGCATGCATTAAATGTGTTTTTCCAAGGCCCACCGACCCATAAATAAACAACGGGTTGTACGCCGATGCGGGTGCTTTAGAAACGGCTTCACATGCTGCGTGGGCAAAGCGATTGTTATGCCCCACAACAAACTGGCCAAACGTATAGCGCGAGTTAAACAAAACATCCTGATTTCGCGGCTGCGCATCAAACAGACTCAGCTGTTCTTCTTCAGGACGATCAACGTCAATTGTATATTCTACCAGTGTACCCGGATATCTTTCAGATAAAATGTATTCTCTAAAAACCGGCTCACACTTTTCTTGCATCCATGTTTTTGAAAACGCATTGGGAACTTTGAGCTGAAGAACCGAGCTATCATAAGATAAAAATGAGGCAGATGATAAAAATGTCTGGTATGCGGGTGGTGTTAAATAAGTTTCAAGCGCATCTTTAACATCATCCCAAATAGCCATCTATAAAAATTTTGATATACTTGCACCAATCATGAATCGTGGACTACTATGCTCACCAATACCATCCAATAGCGCCGACTGAATAACCAGGTTTTCCATAGCAAACCATCGGGCCCCCATGTTCACACGATACAGCCCATCATCGCCAATCATATCAACAATAAGGCTTACGGCATCATTTAGAAAATACTCACCACCCATCATCAAAGCCGAGCTTACTGAATCTTCAAATAACGCTCGAAAGCCTACATGTCCTGTCAATGATGTTTGAAATGCTTTGCTCGCCACCATATATAAACTACTGCCTTCATTGGCTGTTAAGTTCTCAAGGCCAACGGCAACATCCACCGGATACTGCTTTTGCTCTGAAAAAACATGATACTTCATGTTTACAAACACGCCTTCTTCTGGATATTTTCCCCCTACAACACCCATTTCAATATTGTCATATGTCCCAATGTTTAATTTATAGTAATGGGCGCTCTTGTCTGCGTCTGAATCCACTATTTGAGAATCCCCTAAATAGTCGATGCCAATGTTGTACTCCTGATACTGCAATCGTTCAGCCGTTGGCATTTCCAACAAACCCGTTGGCCCGCCAATCGTTGGCGCAGCAAATGCCAATGTACAAAAACTAAAAATAACTATACCACTTACTAACTTTATCATTATTTATTCACCATCCGTTTTACTTTTGCCTGAAATCGCATTTCATCACGATGTAACTGTGCTGGAAACCCAAACAATGTAACACCTCCTGACGGAAATGATTTGGTTACACCAGCTCTACTTAGAATAACACTATCAGAACCAATTGTCACATGATCTTTAACCGCCACTTGTCCGGCAAAAACACATCGATCCCCAATTGTAACCGAGCCCGCAAACTGAACCCCCCCGGCCATTAAACAATCGTTTCCAATGACTGCGTTATGCGCAATATGACAATGCGCATCAATTTTAGTGCCTGCCCCAACAACTGTATCTGAAAGAACCCCCCGATCAATCGTTGTCAACGCACCGACATGAACCGAATCGCCAATCCAAACACCGCCTTGGTGTGGAGTAAACCAATGACTGCCATCGGCCTGCGTGGTGTATCCAAACCCATCTGAACCAATCACGGCTCCCGATCGAATCACACAATTATCACCCATACGAACCGATTGCCTAATTGACACGTTAGCCGCAATCCGCGTTCCGCGGCCAATCACACAGCGTTCTGCGATAACAGCGCCCGGTTCAATAATTGCATTTGCTTGAATTACCGACCCCTTGCCAATATGAGCCGATGGATGGATGGCGGCAGTTGCGTCCACAATCGTTGGCATGTCCGGCATTAACCACTGAAATAACTGCGTTGCTTGTGCGCTAGCCGATTGCCCATTGTGAACAAAAATATGGGGCCTATCAATTGAGTAGGTTGACAAAATAACTGCTGTTTGGGGCAATGCGCTTAATTGGCTTTGGTAGCGATCTGAAAAATATGGAATAACATGATGCGGCTTTGGGTTTTGAACCGATGCAACACCGACTAGCTCGTGTGCCGGATTTAAGCCAACAGCGGTACCATTGATCGCTTGAACAAACGCTGATACCGAAATCAATGTTATTTAGATCCCGATTCTTTATTCAGTCTATCTAAAACAAACTCCGTCAAATCGTATCCGCCATACACAATTGCTTGTTGATCCATAACAACATCCAATCCCTGCTCTTTAGCAACCCGTTGAGTCGTGGATAAGATCTTTTGCCGAATTGAGTAAATGGACTCATTGCGAAACTGAAGCAATTCTTGTTGCAATGGCTCCATTTCTTTTTGCATTGTATCTGCCAACGTCTTCAGCTTTTTCTCACTACTTTTCTTCTCTCTTGCTTTTGTCATTTTTTCATTATGTTTTTCAAGCTTTTCTTCGTATTTTTTACGCTTTTCTTGAAATAAGTCTTCCATTTTAGACGCTTCTGTATACCGCTCAAAAATTGCCTGCATATTAATTAATCCAACCTCCGCATGTGCTGGAACCATTCCAAATACAATCACTGTTAGAATAACGCTAATTAAAATCTTTCTCATTGTCTGCTTTCTCCTTTTTTATAGTATTTTATGCTATGTATTATACCTTTTTTAGCTGATTACGCAACTCGCTGGGCGATAATAAAACCAGTAAGAATAGCGCCATGCGAACATACAGCCCATTGTCAGTTTGTCGAAAATACGACGCCTGTTGACACGCATCTACATCGGTACTGATTTCGCTAGTGCGTGGCAAGGGATGCATAATCACAACCGTTGGCTTGCATCTAGATTCGACGAGCTGACGATTTAATATATACAATTGCTCAAACCGTTCGTAATCCGACTCCGATTGAAATCGCTCTCGTTGCAGCCGTGTCATATAAATAACATCCGCTTCAGCAATGCCCTTGTGAAAATCGCTTGTTTGCGTCACACGAACGCCTTGATCCCGCAACGCCTGAACACTACTATCTGGCAACTGCAACTCATGCGGCGCAACGGCGACAATATGAATTTGCTGATACATACCCATTAAATTAACAAGCGAATGAACCGTTCGGCCATTTTGCAAATCCCCCACTATCGCTATCGTTAGATTGGATAGCCGTTGCGTTTCACTATAAATAGTGTATAAATCCAATAGCGCTTGTGTGGGGTGCTCGCCGATACCATCCCCAGCATTAATAATTGGAACCGTGCTATTATTAGCCGCAACACGCGCTGAGCCAACTGTAAAATGGCGCAACACAATCACATCAACATACCCTTGTACTACTCGAATTGTGTCTGATAAGCTCTCGCCTTTAGAAATTGAAGAAAACACAACGCCCACTGTATTATCAACGTTGCCCCCCAATGATTGAAACGCAGAGGCAAAACTAATACGACTTCGCGTGCTCGCTTCGAAAAATAAATTGCTTAATAAGTATCCGCTTAATGGGTTCCACTGCCGCAGTTGTGACCGGCCAACACTTTTTAGCTTATCGGTTAATGCAAAAAGCTCTTGAATTGCAGAGTCTGTCATCTGAGCCACTGACAATACACTATTGCTTTCCCATGAATTTTTTTTTATTTCAGATTCTAGTATTTGTTTTTTTTCCATGTAACCTAATCTATACTATTGTAGAAGCCATTCAAGTTGCACGTCAACGAATCACGGTGATATGATTGCTTATACCTGTTGGAAAACCAATAATGCAATGACTAAACCCATGAACTTTGATCAATGATAATCATCCAAATTATTGCTGGAGTACTTGTAACATTAAGTAGCTTCGCCAACTTAAACTCTGAACCCGGACAACCCGTGGTCAAAGTAGGCAAAGTGCTTATTGACACTCATGATGTGCATGCACGGCTAAAGCGGATACCCGCAGCTGCCCATCAAACGCTCACTCAAGCCGACCGTTACCAGTTGGCTGTAGACCAATTAGTTGACGAAGCTATTTTAATTCACCAAGCTCGAAAAAATGGAATCCACCGCACACAGGCATATGCCACTGCGTTGCATGAAACAAAGCAAGCCCTTCTAATTGAATTAATGATTAAGCAACTGCTCACCACGGACCCGGGTATTTCCGATGCCACTGCTAATCAGTTCTACCAAAACAATGCGCCCGTGTTTGACGCCATTCATCAGCGTCGTTTTCAGTATAGCCTTTCCGCTACGCAATCAGAAGCCGCTAACCACTATGCACAGCTTATAAAAAACCCGCATTCAATCCCCTTAATATCCGGTGGATGGATTACCGAGTCCCATGCTGTACCCGCACTTGCATCCGCCGTTTTTTCATTACCGTCTATTGGCGATATCTCCCCCCCGGTTCGCACAGATAACGGTTATTACGTTATTCGGTTAATGGGAATTAATCAAACCCCCAAGCAATCCAAAGCCGATAGCTTAGCGCTAATTAAATCTGAACTAAAGTTTGAGCAGCGTCAAGCGCTTATTGATGCGTATATCAAACAATCCAGTACCACCATACACGTGCATCGGTATTAACAACATGGATATTCACGTCAAATCGCCAGCTAAGCTAAATCTATCCCTCGCTGTATACCCACCACGACAGGACGGTTACCATCCTATTGCATCATGCTTTCAAAAAATAAATGTGTGGGATAGCATTAGTATTCGCCAGTCAAGCACACCGGGTTTAACGTTAACCTGTACGGATGCCACGATACCTGTAGACCACACCAATACTATCGCCGCTTCTTATACCAAAATTAAAGATCGGTTACTGCATGGTGTCACCGTGCATCTGGATAAAAAAATACCCGTAGGCAGTGGCTTAGGAAGCGCCAGTGGGAATGCTGCAATATTTCTAAAAACAATGAATCGCGTGTATACATTGGGATATACGCATACAGAACTCATGCAATTGGGGCAATCAATTGGCTCAGACGTGCCATTTTTCATCCATGACTGTACCACCGCTTGGGTAACCGGAACAGGCGAGCGCATTGAACCCATTGGCTCATGCTCATCTAGTTTTTTTCTTCTTATATTTCCCAATCAAACAATTTCAACTAAACATATCTACGCAGCTTATGATACCTGTGGGCACTATCCAAATCCCACACGTGCTCCCCACACACCCGCCTACGCAACGCTTGGCCACAATGATTTACAACCCATTGTTTGGCAACTGTATCCGATCTACCAATCCTTATATAATCATTGGATGCAGCATCACCCTGAAAGCAAGGTATATCTCACAGGTTCCGGCGGGTGCCTATTTATACCCGCCACTGACGCAGCAGCTGTTGACCGATACTATGCCACCGCTAAAGCGCTGTGGCCATCGTTTTGGATCAAAACAGTCTCTGTCCCTAGTCCCAACGCAAAAACGGATTTTTTTGACTCTGATTCAGGCGTTTCTCAATCGTTTTTTTAAGGTTATCTCGGATTGTATCTTGACGTTTAGTGTGTCGCCAATACGATCGAAAATTAGCATATCGATTCATTGTTATAATGATATCTTGCACTAATTGATCGGCTAATTGATCGGCTAATTGATCGTTACGCATTATTACAATATAGTTTACCACTATTATAAACACACTGTAACTGTATATACTGTCATCAATGAGTATGCGATTTGCCAACGTTCTTGTATTGCGTGACTTAAACCGATACTACACCTATCGTATTACCAGCGCTATTGAGCCTGGCGATCATATTCAAATACCTTTTGGCACAAGTGTTGCTACCGGCTTAGTCATGGATATTATTTCAAAGCCATTCACCCGATATACTATAAAATCCATGCTAAGCCATAGCACGCACCTCCCGCGATTATATCCTGAGTTCGTTGCGCTCATTGATTGGTTTGCCGATTACTACTATGTCACCCCCTATGTCAGTTATACGACAATTATCGGTAGCAATCGACACTGGATTGACCCTCCACACGCAATAAATACACCTAAAACAGTTCCGGATCACCCATTAACTTCGCACCAACGCGATGCGTTACATGCCCTGCAATCAACTACCGATGAACAGCTTTTATTTGGCGTAACCGGCAGTGGAAAAACGGAGCTGTACGTGCATTTAGCACGAGCGAGCTTAAGCCAGAATAAATCCGTCCTTGTCCTTTTGCCTGAAATTAATCTAACGCCACAAATTAAACGCTATTTTGAAGCCCGATTTGGAACCGGTGTAATCGCCCTACACTCCGGCATGACCCCCCGGCAACGCAATGTCGCGTGGAGCCAAATTTACGCCAATCATATCCGAATTATTATTGGCCCAAGATCGGCTGTCTTTTCCCCTATTCAAAATCTAGGGTTAATTATTATGGATGAAGCGCATGATCAAAGCTATAAACAAGATAACACACCGCTATATCATGCAATGACTATGGCTAAAAAGCGCGCCAAGTATCATGGAGCCAAGCTGGTTTACGGAACTGCTACACCGGACATTGGTCTTTATCATACACTGTCTAAAACAAACCAAGTCGTTCAGCTGACGCACCGTATCGCCAATCCCAATAATCCGCTGCCCACAATTGAATGCATTGACACAACAGTGCATCCAACTATCGAGGGTCTAAGTGACTATTTAAACCAAGCCCTGCACAACAATTTGCAAGCAAATCAAAAAAGCATTGTTTTACTAAATCGTCGCGGCTATGCCCCTTTTGTAACATGCAGTCGCTGCAACACTCCCCACACCTGTCCCGAGTGCCAGTTAAGCTATACCTATCATGCCGACCAAACCTTTCGATGCCATCGATGCGGAACCTGCACAGCGCTAACGCATGACTGTCTTTCCTGTGGAAAACCCAGCCTGCATGCCAGTGGGTTGGGGATTCAAAAACTGGAGCTAACTTTGCGCCAACAGTTTCCCAGCGCCACCATTATTCGTATGGACCGAGATACTGCTGGAACATTAAAAAAACAAACCGAGCAACTGGATGAATTTCGCTCCCATGGCGATATTTTAATTGGCACCCAAATGATTGCCAAGGGCCACCATATCGATTCTGTGACTTTAGTGGGAATCTTGGGCATTGAAACAGTGCTTAACAGTCCGCACTTTCGATGCGCCGAGCACGCCTTTCAGCTTATTACTCAAGTAGCAGGCCGTGCGGGACGTGGGCAGAAAACCGGGCGTGTTATCTTACAAACAACACAGCCCGATCATTACGCCATTGAAACCGCTCAGAATTACGATTTTCCTGGCTTGTATAGCACTGAAATTGACACCAGAAGCATGTTGAATTACCCTCCATTTTCACATTTGTTTCGAGTGTTAACTTATTCTACAGTTGCCAATCGTGCACTAACACACTTAACCCAATGCTACCAGGCAATTACAGATGCTTTGCCCACAGCTATTGTGTCTGAGCCAAGTCCCGCACCGCTTGAAAAACAAAATAATTACTATCGATTCCATTGTATTATTCGAGTGCCCGATGATACACTAGCCGACTGTCATACTTGTTTACACCAGTTGCCGACAGTCCCGAAATCTGTTCGTCGTCATATTGACAGAGAGCCTGTCACGCTGGTTTAGGCCGCCCATTTAGATTACACTTAACATACAATGGTAATTGCAAGCATTTTATTTATTATTGGCCTTATTGGGCTTTGGAAAAGCAGTGACTGGCTCATCGATAGCGGCAGCGCCATTGCCGCTCACTATCAGATATCCCCGTTACTCATTGGGTTATCGCTGGTTGCCTTTGGCACGTCTGCGCCTGAACTAGTGATTAATGCCCTCGCTAGCTTTAAACATCAACCCGCCATTGTTTGGGGCAATGTATTGGGCAGCAACATTGCCAATACAACATTGATATTAGGCTTAACCGCTATAATTACGCCCTTGTGTTTTAAACAACTGCGCCAAACCAGACTGTTAGCTGCCCATGCACTGCCACCGGTGTGCCTGCTTGGACTTATTGCCCGGAACCCGACCCTTGGGGCAAGTGCGGGATGTGTGTTGTTGCTGCTATTAGCTGGGTACATGATTTTGCTTTACCGAAGCAATCAACTGCCGTGTGATTCGGATAAAAACTCCACCCCACTAAGAATTGCAATGCCTATCTTTGTATTGGCCTGTATTGCATTGCCTAGTTTTGCCTACTTGGTACTAACTCAAGCCACAACACTTGCAAAGCTTATGGGCATTCCGGAACTAATTATTTCACTGTTCTTTGTTTCATTGGGCAGCTCACTACCGGAACTAGCAACTTGTATCAACGCGGCCGTTAAGCGTAATACAGGTCTTGTTTTGGGCAATATAATTGGATCCAATATATTTAATATTGCATTTGTTTTGGGAGTCAGCGCCTGCATTCGCCCAATTGCATGGCCGGGAAGCCTAGGCCTCGAAGCGGTCTTTGTGTTAGCCCTACCTATCGGTTTATGGTTGTTGAGTACAATTGTTCACGCACTGCATCGAGGGGTGGGCATTATTCTATTTATGTTGTATGGTGCCTATATTCTATATTATTTACTATGACCCAACAATCTGAGCTCATTCAAATCGTCAAGCGTAAAGGTACCGGAAAAACCATGAGTAAACCCCTGTCTTCTGATGATCTCATTCAACTCCGACCACTCCTGCAATCGGACAATACCACGCCGGCTACAAAAGCCACTTTAATAACTGCATTTATAATGCTTGAGCAAACTAGTGCTGAAGCCCAGTGGTTTTTGACAGTGATAAAGCCTCCCGAATCTCGAACATTAGCTCCGGATCTACATGCCTTGTTTTTTAACGAACCCAAGCATCCGTTTGATCGTATTTTGCATAATTTACTCAAGCACCAAGACTTGTCATCGGCCGATATGATCACCGGGCTAGACTACGTATTTAATTCTGGAAAAAATGCTGCTAAAAAGGCGGTTTTTTTAGAAGCATTGCGTTTAAAAGAAGAAACTAAACTTGAGAATCATACAGCCTATGACTATTTATTGGCACATAGCCACCATGTAACTACAGCGCTTCCCCATGTCATAGACTTAGCCAATCCATATGATGGATTTAATCGAAATTTATACAGCAGTGTATTTTTAGCTCCCCTATTAGGCAGTATTGGATTCCCTTGTGTTTTACATGGAATCGATGCCATCGGACCTAAAAATGGTGTGAATCCCCGAAAACTGCTTCAAGCGATGAATAAAAACGCACCGAAGAGCCTATCTGAAGCCGCTGATCAACTAGGAAAAACGGGGTGGTGCTATGTAGATCAATCGATCTTTTCCCCTCAACTATACCAACAAAAACAACTGCGTTTAGATATGGTAAAGCGCCCATTACTTGCAACATTAGAAAAGCTGCTTATGCCAATTCGTGGAGAGTCTACACATCTCATCACTGGCTACACGCATCCACCCTATAAACAAAAAATGACTGATTTAATGCACCATAGCCCGGCAACACAAGGTGTCTTATTTCGCGGTGTTGAAGGCTCCCTACAGTTGCCCCTTAGTAAACGTGTTCGATGCCGGACCATTCAATCCAATACGCATACAGAATATTTTATCAGCCCCCCCCCGACTCTCGATGCCAATGCCACGCCTGATGATTGTTTAGCAGATTCTATTTCGGCTGGCCTTGCCGCATTCGCTGGAAAAGAATCCCCTATGGTTACGCCCCTTCTGCATACGGGTTCATCCATACTGGACGGCCTATCTCTAATGCCTTATAACTCTGCCTGGTCAGCGTTAAACAATGCGTTACAATCTGGACAGGCAAGTGCCCATTGGTCTAACGGCTAATGCGGTTGTTTTTGTATAATATTAGATAGCGCCATTACCCAATCGGGCTGTGTATTCAAGCATGGAATCATGGTGAACTTCTCACCCCCGTTTTCTAAAAATATCTCAGCACCTTCATCGCCAATTTCTTCAAGTGTTTCCAAGCAATCGGCAACAAATGCGGGGCAGCACACCGCTAAGTGACGTACGCCTGATTGCGCCAATCGTTTAATTTCAGCATCTGTAAATGGCGTTAGCCATTGATCAAGCCCGAACCGAGATTGAAATGACCAGCTCCATTGTTTCGGTGGATGCTGCATAGCCTGAACTACTGATAACGAGGTCTGTTTAACTTGATGCGGATAACAAACAGCATGCGCGTCGGCATTGGGAATAAAACAACAATCTTTTGATTGGAAGCAGTGTTGGCCTGGATCTGTTTTTTTGACATGTCGAACGGGTATCCCATGATAACTCATTAACAAATAATCCACAGTATTATCAATATGCGGTTGAATACTATTAGCCAGTGCTTGAATATACCCAGGGTGGCTATAAAACGGAGGGACACTATCAACCGTCATTCCCAGTGCTTTAGCCGCTGCGTTTACAGCTACATTGACGGTCTGTGTTGTTGCCATTGCGTATTGGGGGTACAGCGGCACCACGGTTACTTGCTTAACACCCTGGTTTTTTAATTGCTGAAGGCCATGCCGAATACTGGGGTTTCCGTACCGCATTGCCAGCTCAACAGGCGCCTCACTATGCATTTGAATTGCCTGTGTTAAGTCTCGGCTAATCGAATACAAGGGAGATCCATCCTTGGTCCAAATTGATTGATAAGCAGCCGCTGCTTTCTTAGGCCGAACGTTTAAAATAATGCCCCGAATAAGCAACCAACGCACCCAATAGGGCAAATCAATAACGTATTCATCCATTAAGAATTCACCCAAATATCGACGGACATCGGAAACAGATGGGGAGTCAGGCGTTCCCAAATTTACCAATAAAAACCCATGGGCATTCATAGACTATTCTTTCACCAAGCCCTGGTCACTACGGGTTCGTCTACAAGTTAGATTTATCATTTAGCAAGCGTTTATCGTATGAACGTACCCGGGTTTGAGCGGCAATAATTTCACCTTGCTTGAGCACAACAATTCGCTTAAGCAAATGCACTAATTTATCAATGTCAAAGGGTTTAATTAAATATTCAATGATGCGCCCGTACACTGGATCGCACACCGCGCGCCAAATATAAGGCTCATCATATGCCGTTAGAAGTACAACGTTTAAACACTCGTAAAAGGACTCTTTTCCTCGCCATTCTTTTAGAAAATCCAACCCTCCTTGCCTGGGCATATTTACATCTAAAATTACACAGTCAATTTTAGGTGTTCCTAAACTCATAAATGATCGGGTTCTTTCTATTTTTTCTGTTGCCTCGTGTCCATTTCTAGCATCTAGAACCGTCCACCCTAGGCGTGATTCAATGAGCTCTTTGATGCCCTTACGTAAATCGTCTTCGTCGTCCACAACTAAAATGGTGGGGGTGTACTTAATCACACGACACCTATGAGAGGGAGCGAATCTTTTTCACATATCCGTGTGTCAAGCACATTGGACCTAAAATAATTCCCCGCATTGTCAAAAATATTATTAATGGAAAACATATTAAAATTGTAGCCAAAAAATCAATAGAAAACAAGGGCGCACGCTTATCAGCAATCGATTGCTGCGCAGGGGGGGCACTAAATGACTGATCATAAAAGCTTGGGAAGTTTTTTCGCGAAGCGATGACAACAGCCAGACGATCAGAAGCGAGTCGAAAGCCCGTGACAAGCCCAGCAAATAAGCCATAAAAAAATCCAAATAAAAAAACAATTGGAATACCTAAATAATATATATTTATCATAATTGTAAATATAATATTAACACAACACTTGTCGCTATGTGAAGCCACCCCCCCGCCCCCCTGGCACTAGCCGTCGAGTATTTAGTCGTGCATTACCATTATTGAGGCTAGTGTGTTAATATAGTAGACTGTTGCAAAAAATAGCCACTATTTGTAATTTCGCAACTAGCTTATTTAAGCAGATAATTTAAAAATATAGAAAAACGGGATTGATTTATGACAGTTTCAGTAATTGTAGGCACTCAATGGGGTGATGAAGGAAAAGGGAAAATAACGGACATCCTAGCCGCCGATGTTGATCTAGTTGTTCGATACCAGGGCGGAAATAATGCCGGCCATACGGTTGTTGTTGGGGACAAAACATTTAAATTGCATTTAATTCCCTCCGGGATTTTATACCCTAACTGCTGCTGCGTCATTGCCAATGGTGTTGTTATTGACCCGGGTGTGCTTATAGAAGAAATGAACGTTTTACGAAAAAAAGGCATTCAAATCACACCTAAAAATTTCAAAATTTCTGGGTTTGCCCACATTATCCTAAATGCTCATAAGTCGCTAGACAACCGGGAGGAAAGCCGGCGCCGCGACGAAAAAATCGGAACTACTGGCCGAGGGATTGGCCCCTGCTATACAGACAAAATCAAACGATCGGGCGTTCGAATGATCGACCTCTGCTACCCTGAAGAACTAAAAAAGCGATTGCAGAAAAACCCTGGAATGAGCGCCGATGATATTGATGAGCTATGCCAATTTAGTGAAATATTGAAGCCATTTATAATTGATACGTCATTATTTGTCAATCAGGCTATATCCGATGGAAAACGGGTAATAATGGAAGGCGCTCAGGGAACAATGCTCGACGTCGATCATGGAACATACCCCTATGTTACATCATCGAACCCCATTGCTGGAGGTGCTTGCATTGGTGCCGGTATTGGCCCTAATAAAATCGACTCTGTTATTGGCATTACAAAAGCGTACGCCACTCGCGTGGGCGAAGGCCCATTTCCAACAGAACTCACCAATGACTTAGGAGAAAAGCTTCGTCAAGAAGGAGCCGAATTTGGAACAACCACCGGACGAAAACGTCGCTGCGGATGGCTCGACCTTGTTGTGCTAAAATACGCCATTCGAATCAACGGCATTACCTCCATGTGTTTGACCAAGCTTGATGTATTGGACCGATTTGATCATATTGATATCTGCACACACTACGAACTTGACGGAAAAATTATTGACGAGTTTCCCATGGGATTGCATATATTCTCAAACTGCAAACCAATCTATACGACACTACCTGGATGGAATACTGACACCTCAGAAATTACCACTTATAACGACTTACCCAAAGCGGCTCAAGATTATGTCCAGTTTATTGAATCGCAAGTCCATGTCAAAACATCGATGATTTCGGTGGGTTCAAAACGAAACCAAACCATTCACTTAGTTGTTGTTTGAGACGCATATGGATAACGTGCTTTAAAGGCATCATAATAGCCTTTTAAGTCATTTAAAATATTTGCGTCATCGATGCTTTTCGATTCTAGCTTCTTCAGCAAGTCTGAATATTGGGAATCAAATGATTGAAACTCATCTGAATTTCGCTCATACTCCCCCGTTACGTAGCGCGGAACTATGTAACGCTCAAAATAGTTGTCTGGAACATCTTTCATATAGTTTAAGCAATATCGGTTAAATAACCGAATTAAATATCTGTCTTTCTCATTGGGCTGATGCATTAATTCTTGAACAAGCGCTGTGTGCTTGGACGGATCATTATCCAAGCGTTGAATTAATTGATGTAATTGAGGAATACGCTCAAATCCCATGGCATATATTTGATGCTCAATATCCCAATCATTGTTCAGAGACGCCAAATACGTATCAATACTTAGCGACTGAATTACTGAGTTTTTTTGAATAGACAGATAATCGTTTTGGTAACGATCGGGAACGGATTCAATTGGTTTTAATTGGGCATAATGCTTGTTGGGGTTTCTGTAATACACACTGTTAGACAAGCCAGAACCTACGGATTCCAACTCGCAATACTGATCCAACCGAACAAGCAATGCGGCCCGACGGTCCATGGCTACAAGATAAAACACGTCATCGCTATATAAAGTTGGCGGCTGGCTAAATACGCGCGATTGCACCAACTGACCCACAGTGCTACCGTGACTATTAAATGGTTGAAAAGCCCCCAATGTGTTCGACGGAAACTCTGCTTCTAAGGCGATTATCAAATCCAGGCAAACACGCACGTCCGCCAACGCATCATGCGCTTGTTTATCGCTAATAATGCCGTATCGCATTGCCATAGACTCCAATGTAAACATCCAATACGAATCGCCCTGACGATTCTCGCTAGACTCCCATCGGAATTGATCCGGATACTGGAGCGCCATATGCCGAGTATAGTGCAGCAAGTCTTTGTTTTTCAAACGGCCATAGTAATACGGATTATATCCGTATCGAATCAATAAGTTTCTTAAAAAGCTTAGGTCAAATTGATTCGAATTATACCCCACTAATGTGCATACCGTCTGCGTTGTCCATGTGTCTAAAAAATTATAAATCTGTGCAGCCGCGTCTTTTTCTGACAAACTATGCGTTTGATGCGCGCTCAAACAAATACGATTGATTAAAATAGCGCCAACTTCAGGAAGCTGTGTACGATTAAGCGCAATTGTACCCACCAATTGATCCTGAATTGCATAGTGTTCGTCCACAACAACAAAGGCATAGCTTAAAATCTGACCCATTAACGAGCGCGAACTCGTTTCAAAATCATAAAAAATAAACATT
>DJIL01000014.1 GCA_002433595.1 bacterium UBP8_UBA6595
CAGTAGCTATACCCGATCATTCCAATGGTTTGGAGTGGCTCGGTCTTCCAAAATGACCATTCATAGTAGGCATGGTATTCAAGTAAAAACCATGCATGGATAACGATTAATATTTTTAGTATAGGGGTTCGAGGAAAATGGAAGGACTGGGATAGCTGCTGTTTAATGTTCATTTTTTTAATAGTACCTGATAAACCCGCCAATTGAAATCAGTAAGTGTCTAGTCATGCGCAGACGCCCCATGGCCATGCGGGTTTGTGGTAAAATAGAGACTCTATGACCAGCGCAATTAAACTGCATCGACAATTGGGTGTTTGGGGTGCAGCCATGATGGGGCTGGGCTCTATTTTAGGTACCGGTGTATTTGTAAGCTTGGCCATTGTTGCGGATGTTACCGGCCCGTCGGTTATTTTGGCCTGTGCGATTGCGGCTGTATTGGCGGCCTGCAATGCCATGAGCACGGTTCAATTATCTGTTAGCCACCCCGTGAGTGGGGGGGCTTATGAGTATGCCAGTCGGTATTTAAATGCCCGCGTTGGCTTTGTTGCCGGTTGGTTGTTTTTGTTGGCCAAGGTGGCATCCGCAGCGACGGCGGCTCTGGGATTCGCAACGTATTTTCGAGCGGGGTTTTCAGAAGCCACCACAATGCCGAGTGTTACGACAATTGCCTTAATCACCGTGCTGAGTATGACGGCAATTGCTGCTTTTGGTTTAAAGCAAGCCAATATGGTCAATATTGTCATGGTTTTCATTACGATTGGGTCGTTAGGCTTATTTGTTTTTACCGGGTTTCAGGAAAGTCATGCGCCGATTATGACTAGTCTAACGCCCTTTTTTTCGGGCACAATTACAGAGTTTTTATATGGGGTTGCCTTAGCGTTTGTTGCGTATGCTGGCTACGGGCGTATTGCAACCCTAGGGGAGGAGGTTCGTTACCCAAAAGAAACGATTCCAAAAGCCATTGGGCTCACCGTGGTAATCAGTGCAGTTTTGTATATTACGGTGTCATTGGTAGCCATTAGTCTAACTGGGGGAGAGTTTCATGAAGTTTTGTCACAAAATCCCACAGTGGCACCGTTAATTCACGTGGCGCAAGTGGCCCAATTGCCATTTAGTCACAGTATTTTGGTAGTTGGCGCCATGACGGCTATGTTGGGGGTATTGCTAAACCTAATTTTAGGATTGTCTCGAACAATATTAGCAATGGGGAGACGGGGGGATATGCCAGTAAGTTTGACCCGTTTAAATGCCAATAGAACAACACCGTATAGGGCGGTAGTGTTTGTAGGCATTTTGATTCTAGCGATTACAAGCGTGGGCGATTTAAAATTGGCGTGGACGTTTAGTGCGCTAAATGTATTAATTTATTATTCTATTACCAATCTGGCCGCATTAAAAATTAAAGGGTCTGATCGGTTTATTAGCCGGTGGATATCTCGGGTAGGATTTATGGGCTGCTTGTTTTTATCCCTATGGATTGATTCGGATATGTGGCTGTTATGTGGGGCTTTATTGGGAACGGGCTTTGTGTTTCGATGGTTGCTTATGACCCCAAGTCGGGTACAGAAAACAAAATAGGCAAGTGAGTCTTTGCCTGAATAATAGCCATGTTATCGGCAGCAATGGGTGCCGGAGTATCCACTGGTACATGATTAAACACCAGCCCCATAAGGGGCACTTTAGCAGCACGTAGCGCTTGAATCGTGAGCAAACTATGATTGATGCATCCCAGCGTATTGCCGATCACAATAACCGTGGGCAAGTTTAGGGCAGACACACAGTCCAATACCGTTTCTGTTGGCGTTACCGGGACTAGAATGCCGCCAGCACCTTCGCAAATAACTGTATCGAATTGGTTAGCCAGTCGATAAAAAGCTGCGTAAATTTTTTCAGTATGAATGGGCGTGTTTTCTAAGTGTGCGGCCAAATGGGGGGATGCCGGATAGGCAAACTGATACGGACAGCAATCGGCTAAATACGGCATGAGGGCGGCGGTACCTCGTTGCCGAATAACCCAGTGCGTGTTTAAATCCTCTGGAATCGGGGCGGTACAGCCCGTCTGAACCCATTTTTGAGTGATTACTTGCCGTGTTGTTTGCAAGTGCTTGGCAATTAAGCCGGTAACAACAGTTTTTCCCACGCCGGTATTGGTACCCGTGATAAATAGGTGCTGGGGCCATTCAATCGTGGATGGAAGTGTAAAGTCAATCATAATTTCGGATGCTAATTAAAGAGTGTGTTGCCCAAATGCCCCCAAAATGCCGGCAATAGGTTTCGGCTAAGGCAGAGAGTCGTCGAGGGGTCCACAATCCACGGGCGGTGGCCATTGAGGTGCCAGTATATTTAATTGTTTTGAGTAAGTCTGTGATGGAGGGATAAGCCACCGATAAGCGGGTATGGTCAATAACAAGCGGGCCAAATTCGGGGCGCAAATCGCGCACATAATCATCGACTGTTCGAAATGGGGTATTCGGTAGGGGCGTCCTTTGGGGCCAACAAATACGAAGGGCTTGGTGTAACTCTGTGTAGGTTTCGGGGCCAAACATATGAATATTAAACCCGCCGTGGGGGGCCAGGTTTTTTCGAATAATCGGCGCGATTGGGCCCGTTAGCCAGTGAAGGGTTCCGTGGCTACTAATGAAATCGACACGATCAGGGTGTGTGTAGGTTTCGGCAGAGGCAATCTGCCAGCGGATGGGGGCGGCATACTTTCGAGCCTGGTCAATCATTTGGGACGATTGGTCCACGCCAGTGATGATGCTTTGGGTATAACGGCTGTGTAGTTTGAGTGTATTTACGCCAGTGCCACAGCCAATATCTAAAATTTGGTCAGGGGCTCTGGTTGGGTATGTAGGCAAAACGCGGGTAAAAAGGGCCTGTTGTGCGGTACTAAACTGGGTGTATGTAGGGGCGGCTGTGTCAAACATGGGTATTGCGATGACGGCACAGTTGATGCTGGAAGTCTGTGTTTAGAAAGGGGAAGTGCCCGGTGTTAATCAGTTGGAGCTCAGTGTTTAGAGCGGCTGCCAACCCGCGTGTCTCTTGAATGGGTGCAATGGCATCGTACTGCCCATGATACAAGGTTAAATTGGGCCACTCAGCCAATAGGGACGTCTGAAACGATTGGGTGAGTACGGACAGACCGGCTAAAAGGGCCTCTTTGGGCCACATTGCGTGACACTGTGTGTGAAAATAGGTATGGAATTGGCGGTATTCCTGGGCATTGTGAAAACAGGTTTGGTGAAAGGTGCTAAGAACAGATTCCGGGTGCTTAGCCATTGTTTTTTGAAAGCGGGTAATGCTTTTTTTGGGGTAACAAGGGGCCACGCCAACAAGATAGATGTGGTGTAAGTACGGGGCCAAGTCGGGTAGCCATTGGGATAACATGAGTCCGCCCATCGAAAAAGCGAGGCAGTCCATAGGGGCGTGCATGCGCGCATACGCTACCCATGGTTCGGGGTCTTGGTGCCAGCTTGATTGGTACCCTACATCGGGTATTCTGTAACCGGGGGAATACTGAAAGCAGTCGGGAGAAAACCCCCATCCGGGGAGTATTAGCAAGGGCCTCATGTCTGTATTGAGTGCCACGCAGTGGCCAGTTGATCAATATCAGACAGCCGATGATTAGCGCGTAGGCTAATTCGAATTAAATCGGTGTGTTTGGGTACCGTTGGGTGTCGAATGGCTGTAGCAATGATCCCCTGCTGAGCCAAGGCATGGGTATAAGCAAGCGCTTTTTCAGGACAGCCAACCGGTAATGGGACAATGTGATGCTTAGCGGTCGGGGAACAACCCGTGGGGAGGGTCGTATGACAATAGCGTGTAAGAGTCGCCAATGCCAGTTGGTGCTGGCTATGGTTTTGGGTAACTGTTGCTAGATTGACCCCAGCAACAAAGGGCGGTAAGGCTGTTGAGTAAATAAACGGTCGGCATCGATTAATGAGGTAGTCGCGTAGCTCAGGCGAACCGCCAATAAAGGCGCCCATACTTCCCCAAGCTTTGCCAAAGGTTCCAATGATAATATCAACAGCATCCAAAATATGGTGTGCGTCAGCGAGCCCCATGCCGGACGGGCCGTAGCAACCCACCGCGTGGGCTTCGTCCACAATCAATTGGGCCTTGGCATCGCATTTAAGTTGAATTAATCGCTCAAAGTTGCACGAAGCCCCCGTCATGCTGAATAAGGATTCGGTGACAATGAATAATCGATTGTAGTTTGCACGGTGCTTCTGAATTAAATACCCTAAATGATCATAATCAGTATGCCGATAGCGTTTAAACGTAGCGGCGGATAGCCGAGCGCCGTCAATTAGGCTGGCATGACAGGCACGATCTGCTAAAATCAAATCAGAACGCTGAGGGAGGCATCCCAATAGGCCAGTATTGGCATGGTAGCCAGAGTTTACCACTAATGCAGACTTGCCCAGACGTATAGAGAGGGCCGATTCTAAATCGCATAGCGTGGGGTATTGCCCACTTAATAACCGAGAGCCAGTGGCCCCTGCGCCATAATGGTTGGCGGCAGCTAACCCTGCTTGAATGCGGGAGTAATCCGTTGTTAATCCTAGATAGTCGTTGGTATTAAAGACAATTAATGACGCATCAGAGCCGGAGACTTGATCGGGAAGTGTGCGGTATGAATGGGTGTCTTTAAGTTTAGATAGCGTATGATTTAAAAAGCGATCCAAGACTTACTTGCGTAAAAAAGCAGGGAATTCCAAATCATCGCTTAAAGAATCAGATACAATATCTGCGTCCTCGGGTCGGGGACGGTTAATAGCGTATTGAACGGGCGGCCGCTCAACGGGTGGTTGAGGGGAGGCAGGCGATTCCGTGAATTGAGGCTTTGATCCGGACGATTCTACAGAATAGGGGGTGCCAATAGATGATGCATTAGGCTCAGGTTCTAAGAGAGACGGGGGGGCTGGCATGGGGGCAGCCGTTGAAGCGGTCACCGTTTCAGCCGTAGGCTTGTCTTCCAAGTGGTCACGGGGTATAGAGGTTCGAGACGCGGGCTGGTGCTTATCGGGCTTAAACCCAGTCGCGATGACGGTTACAATTAAATGATCTTCAGCGTTTTTATCAATAACGGATCCGAATACAATATTAGCATTGGACTGATCAACCGCTTCATAGATAGTTTGGGCGGCTTGATCAACCTCATGTAAACTCATGGTCTCACTACCGGTTATATTAATAATAACGCCACTAGCCCCAGTAATTGTTTCTTCAAGTAGTGGCGAAGAAATGGCTTGCTCAGCGGCTTCAATAGCCCGGTTTTCGCCACTGGCTTTTCCAATACCCATCATGGCAGATCCAGAGTCAGACATAATCGTGCGAACATCGGCAAAGTCTAAATTGATTAAACCTGGAATTGTAATTAAATCAGCGATCCCTTGAACCCCTTGGCGCAGAACATCATCGGCCATTTTAAACGCATCGATTAATGTTGTCATTTTTTCTGTAATTTTAAGTAACTGGTCGTTGGGAATGACAATTAAGGCATCAAGCTCATCACGAAGTGACTGCACACCGTATTCAGATTGCTGCAATCGAACAGGCCCTTCAAATCGAAATGGCTTAGTGACAACGCCAATAGTCAAGGCACCGGCTTCTTTAGCAATTTTGGCAATCATAGGGGAAGCCCCAGTCCCGGTTCCACCCCCCATTCCAGCAGTAATGAACACCATATCGGCACCTTCAATGGCCATTTTGATATCGTCTTTACTTTCTTGGGCAGATTGCTCCCCCATTTGAGCTTGAGCCCCACAGCCAAGCCCTTTTGTTATCTTGGTTCCTAACTGCAATTTATGATCAGATAAGCTAGTGTTTAATGCCTGAAGATCGGTGTTCATTACCCAAAACTCAACCCCTGTAAGATTGGACGCAATCATTCGATTGACTGCGTTTGTACCACCACCACCAACACCAATAACTTTTATGTTTGCATATTTATTTAACGAATCATTCGCATTCATTTCATGAAACAGTTTAGCATACTCACTTGCCGAATGCTAGGTATTGATTTGACAATACGCGTGTTCGTTTTGTACGATTTCCAATACGGATTCTTGCATGGTTCATAAAATTTACATTGTAGTTTTGGTTTCTTTAGTCCTAACGGGGTGTGCCGGTCGATCCGCCATGCATCGCGAATCGACAGTGGCCGGCCGTGCGTTGCCTAAGCCCGTAATGCATCAAATGATTCACAAGCATGTTAAAGAAGGAACCACACAGCGTGCAGATATAGTGGCTACTTTTGGATACCCCAGCAGCACGTTTCAATCGGAACGTGGGCGAACTGTTTGGTACTACCCAGGTATGGGGTACCACGCTAATGCCAAAAAAAGACACTTTAAACTGCATCAGGCCACCGATCCTCAGGCCGTCGATCTGGTGATCATCTACGGGGATGATTCGTTTGAAAACACCGTGGCTCAGGTGCGGATAATGCCCGCACACTTATAGTTAGGGCCAGGCTGCCTAGGCCCGGACTTTGACTTGGTACCAAATGAAACTAATTCCCAACAGCAATAAATTGGGAATCCAGGCTGCAATAACAGGGTATAACCAGCCCAGAAGACACCCCCCCATAGCGACAGATAAAAGAACGTAATAGGCAATAATAGTCCCAACCCCAACACCAAGGTTAGCCATAGACCGTGTGCGTTGAAACGAAAGGCTCATGAGTGCACCGATAATGGCAAAGGTCAATGTGGTAAATGGAAGTGAAAACTTAACATGTAGATTAAACTGGTCATCTCGGCTAAACCGGCCCGTTGCTTCTTTTTGCTGAATTTGAGTTTTGAGTGCTTGACTACTTAGTTGTTCCGCGCGGGATTCAGTCGCATGAATGCGATCCGGGGGAACCGTCAAAGGCGTGCGCCAGCCAGTGGTAATGGCTGATGTGTGAATATGACTGGGTTGAATGACAAATTGAATCCCCTGATTGAGCGCCCAATAACCACCACGCCAATGGGCGCTTGCCGCTTTGGTGACTCGATAAATGCGGGAATCGTTATTGTCATTGGTATATTCAATGAGCGTTGGAGTGCTCAATGTGTACGGTTCATTGGGGGTTGGCATGGCGTGCAAGCTATAGCTAAGGTGCCCGTTGCTTTTGAATGATTGATAGTGAATGGCGGATACTGTCGCTGAACGGCTCAATGGCTGCGTAATTCGCGCAGCGGCTTGGTTGCTTGGGGCAACGCCATATTCATTAGCCCCAATGCTAAGCATGCTGAGAAAAAAGCTAATCCAAACAATGGGCTGAATAATTCGGGGAATCGACAGGCCCATAGCCCGAACGCTAACAATGGCTAATTGTTGGTTTAACTGACTCATGCTAACAAGGCTTGCGCATAAACTGCTCATGGGAATAGCATATAAAACAATGCTGGGAAATTGAAACAAAAGCAATAACATGGCGGGTTGAAATGACAGCGAATACTCATTGACGGTGGCAATCCAGGTGATTAATTGGGTGGCTGCCATTAGGATAATACTGATCATAAGTAGGCTAAACACAAATGTTTTGCTCCATTCAGTGAGTAAATGGCGATCAAACCGTGTGATCATAAATTAAAAGATTCTCCCAAATAATATCGCTTAGCATCCGGATGATTAACAATTTCATCGGATGACCCATGCAATAGCACGCGGCCGTCGTGTAAGATATAGGTTTTGTCTGTAATAGACAGTGTTTCGCGAACGTTATGATCGGTTATAATAACACCCAGTCCAAGGGACTTGAGTTGCATAATAATGTCCTTAATTTCAGAAACAGCAATGGGGTCGATACCTGCAAACGGCTCATCCAACAAAACAACACGCGGCTTGTTGGCCAATAACCGAGCAATTTCAACGCGGCGCTTTTCCCCACCAGAAAGCTCAATGCAGTACGCATTTTTTAAATGCTGGATACTCATTTTCTCCAATAATTGATCCAACTCGGCGGCGTGATCCACTGGCGCTTTGGTAAGCTCCCAAACCATTAAAATATTATCAGCAACCGTTAGTTTTTTAAATAATGATGTTTCTTGAGGCAAATAGCCCAGTCCCAGCTGAGCGCGCTTATGCATGGGATACTTACCAATATCAATAGAATCAAAATAAATATGACCCTGGTCCGATTGAACCAGGCCCATAATCATGTAAAAAGTGGTTGTTTTTCCAGCACCATTTGGGCCCAAGATCCCGACAATTTCACCGGCATTAACCGTCAGGCTAACATCGTGAACAACGGTTCGCTTCCCGTATGTTTTTTTTAGGTGCCTAGCGTCCAGCATCGCTTGATTATTTAGCGGTTGAATACGCCCGAGTTTCTCGAATTAACGATACAGTCACTTCTCCGGGATAGTCGACTTCTGATTCAATGCGTTTAGCAATGTCTCGCGCTAACTTGTACATTCGGTTATCGCGAATTTCAGATGGCTCAACCAATACCCGCACTTCACGGCCAGCCTGAATGGCAAATACTTTTTTAACCCCATCAAATGTTTTGGCAATGGCCTCTAGTTTAGTCAACCGTTCAATGTATTTTTCGATTGATTCTCGGCGAGCCCCGGGTCGAGCGGATGAAATAGCATCCGCCATCATAACAATTACGGCTTCAATAGTGGCTGGCGATTCGTCTTCATGATGGGCGTTAATACAGTTAATCACAACCTCGCTTTCACCATACTTTCGGCACACAGAATCCCCAATATCCACATGGGATCCTTCCGTTTCAAAATCCAACGCCTTGCCAATATCATGGAGCAAGGTTCCGCGCTTAGCTAAATCAACATCCAAACCCAGCTCAGCAGCCAAGATCCCAGCAATATGCGCCGCTTCCATTGAATGTTTTAAAATATTTTGACCGTAGCTAGTCCGATAGTTTAGCCGACCAATGAGTTCAATTAGTTTGGGGTGGAATTTTAGCTGAAGTGTTTCAGCCGCTTCTTGCCCAAGCGCAATCATAGTTTTTTGCAAGTTGGCTTCCGAGTTTTTAACCGACTCTTCAATCCGGGCGGGATTGATTCGACCATCACCAACCAGCTCGGTTAATGCAATGCGTCCAATTTCACGTCGAATTGGGTTAAAGCAGGATAGCGTAACGGTGTCGGGGGAGTCATCAATAATAATGTCACAACCGGTTGCTGTTTCAAACGCGCGAATATTTCGCCCTTCTTTACCAATAATGCGTCCTTTTAATTCTTCGCTAGGGAGTTGAACGGCGGTTGTGGTCACCGCGGCTACTATGTTAACAGCGGTTCTCTGAATAGCATTGACCACCAATTCACGGGCTTGTTCTTTGGCGTTTTCTTTGGCTTTGGCAACGGATTGTTTGATCAGGGTCCCAATATCGTTTTCAGCGGCTTCTTCGGCTTGCTTGATCACAATAGCCCGGGCTTCTTCCTGTGTAAAATTTGCAATGTTTTCCAATTGATCAGCCAATGATTCATGCCGAGCTTCCCAGCTTTGTTTGAGTGTGTTTATTTGTGCTTTTTCGTCACTCAAGCGCGTTTCTTTACGCGATAGCTGAGCCTCAACTTCTTCGACTCGACCCAAGCGTTTTTCAATGGCACTCGCCTCTTCAGATAAACCTTTTCGACGGTCCATTTCTTCCTGATTGATTCGCTTGCGGGCATCGGACTCTATTTTTTGTACTTTTCGATTGGTGTCGGCAAGCAGCTGACTCACTGTTTGGTCTGTTTTTTTTCTTGTTTCTTCAACTAAAGATTGGTTTTTTTTGTATTTCGCCCATAACAAATAATACCCAATCAAAAGCCCCAAACTAAAGAGAACAAGTAGCCCCTTATCCATTAGATTTTTCCGCTTCTTTTGCGAGTCCAAACCGATCCATGAGTTGCTCTCGGAGTGTTGCCATAAGGGCTGGGTTTTCTTTTAAATACGTTTTTGCTGATTCTCGTCCTTGGCCCATGCGTTGATCGCCAATTGAAAACCAGGTACCGCTTTTTTCAATTAAATCAAATTTAACAGCGAGGTCTAGGGTGTCCCCGGTCGCTGAAATTCCTTCACCAAACATAATGTCAAATTCAGTTAGTTTAAATGGCGGTGCAAGTTTGTTTTTAACAATTTTGACACGCACTTTAATACCAATCATATCAGTGCCGGACTTGAGGGTTTCAATTCGACGCACATCTATACGCAAAGAAGAGAAAAATTTGAGGGCACGTCCCCCGGGAGTAACCTCAGGGTTTCCAAACATTACACCAATTTTTTCTCGAATTTGGTTGACAAAAATTATTCCGGATTGTGATTTGTTTACAATTCCGGTGAGCTTGCGCAAGGCTTGCGACATTAGGCGCGCTTGAACGCCCATGACAGAGTCGCCCATTTCGCCTTCAATTTCGGATTTTGGCGTTAAGGCGGCAACGGAATCAACGACCACCAAGTCCACAGCACCCGATCGGATTAACGCTTCAGCAATTTCTAATGCCTGTTCGCCATAATCAGGCTGAGACAGTAGCAAGCTTTCAACCTGAACCCCAATTTTTTTAGCATACTTGGCATCAAAGGCATGCTCAGCGTCAATAAAGGCACACACACCACCTTGTTTTTGAGACTCAGCAATTGCATGAATAGCCAATGTCGTTTTTCCCGATGATTCTGGTCCAAAAAGCTCAACAATTCGCCCTCTTGGGTATCCGCCAATGCCCAATGCCACATCCAAGGACAAGGCACCCGTTGGCACTACGCTGAGCGCACGGTCCGGGGCATCGCCCAGTCGCATAATAGACCCTTTTCCATGCGATTTTTCAATTTGGGCAATCGCAAATCCCAATGCTTTTTGTTTTTGTTCATCCATACTAAATGTAGTCCTTGTTTATAATTACGAGTCAAAATGACGATACTGTTACTGTGTGATAGCGATAGCCCTTCAGTGGCTATTGCGCACACGCCGCATACAATAGTGTACCAGGGTTGCGCTGCCGATGACAGTCTCAAGTGACGGAGAATCGGGGCGGTCGGGCATTGGGACCGGCATGGATTCTGTGTGATTGGCATAGCTAACGCCAATATAGAAGCATCGGTTAGTAGTGTTGTAGTCGCTGAGTGCTAGCCCCAAGGATGTGGCATACACATGCCGGAGCTGCTTCGCTAAATACTGAGTGAACGGTTCACTGGAGGTTCCGTGCTCGCGAATAATTTGAGGTGACAGGCCCAAGGGGCGAATCAGCACGCTGGGGTGATGAATGGTCGTTGTGGCAGCCATGTGACGGGGTAAGTGGTGAGACATCCAGTAGCTAAATAAGCCATGGGCACCGATATCGGCAAGGCTAACCGTGAGCCCTACAAAGTCTGCGGCGAGCTGATCCACAAGTGTTTCCGTTTGCTTAGCTTGAATTTCTGTTAAAATTGATTCAAATGCGTGCAAATTACGCAATCCCGCTTACCGTGAGTAAGCCGGGGCTAGCTTCTGTTGAATTTCAGCCACTTTGTTGGTTTGTTCCCATGTGAATTCATCACGGCCAAAGTGCCCATAGACGGCCGTATTTGAAAATATGGGCGAGCACAACGATAACGTGCGAATAATACCCGCGGGCGTTAAGTCAAACGTATCTCGAATTAGGGCAACCAAAGCATCGGTGTCATGCTGGCTGTCGCTGGTGACGTGAATAGACACTGGATCGGCAATTCCAATCGCATAAGCCAATTGAATTTCCATGTGGGTCGCTAGTCCGGCAGCCACTAGGTTTTTCGCAATATAGCGCGCCATGTACGCAACACTTCGGTCAACTTTAGAGGCGTCTTTTCCAGAAAAAGCACCGCCGCCGTGGCGGGCCCAGCCACCATAAGTGTCCACGATGATTTTTCGGCCAGTTAGCCCAGCGTCCCCTTTAGGCCCCCCAATAACAAATCGGCCACTGGGATTGATTAAAAAGCGAGTCGTGTCGTCCACTAGTTTTTTAGGTAGAACAGTGGGGAAAATATGGGTATGCAAGGCGTTTGTCAATGTATCTGTGTCAACCGCTTCAGTATGCTGGGTAGAGATAACCACAGTATGGATTCGAACTGGCGTGTTGCCAGAGTATTCAACGGTTACTTGTGATTTAGCGTCAGGAAGCAAGTAATCCACCGCACCGGAATGCCGAAGTTTGGCCAGCGCATGAACCAATTTATGCGATAGCATAATAGGCAATGGCATTAGCTCGGGGGTTTGGCTGCAGGCATACCCGAACATCAACCCTTGGTCGCCGGCACCCAACTGATGGGGGTCTTCGTGGGTAATACCGTGATGAATGTCGGCGGATTGCTGGTTAATGACGGACTGAATGGTACACTGATTGGCATCAATGCCAATCGCGCGATTGGTGTAGCCAATTTGGGCTAATTTAGCACGAACAATTTGCTCGATATCAAGCGTTGCGGTTGTTGTGATCTCGCCGCCCACCAGGACAAGGTCATTGGATATAAAACATTCAGCAGCGACTCGGCTGGCGGGGTCTTGGGCTAAACAGGCATCCAAAATACTATCGGACAACTGGTCACAAATTTTATCGGGGTGACCTTCGGATACGGACTCGGATGTAAATAAGTAATGCATAAGCGACTGCTCTCCTTTTTAATTGTTTAAACACGAACTATTTATTTTAAATCTAATTTTAATTATATCAGATATACTGAAATGATCAAAAAATTAACCGGTTTATGCCTTTGAATCAACTGTCAGGGATAGGCAGGCTATAGTACCGGCCATAGTCGTAGAGCCCCCCAAACTGCCAGTCAACAAAATGGTGGATATGTCGCTTTGGTTGAAGGGGGGTTAAACGGGGTGACAGCAGGTGGGATTTCCGATATGATTAGTAGCCTATGATAGTTGTTGATAATTTAGGGGTTTCATTTAGTGGGAACGTGCTATTTGAGGATGTGAACTTAAAGTTTGTTCCGGGTGAATGCTATGGCCTAATTGGCGCCAATGGCGCTGGAAAATCAACATTTTTAAAAGTGATGGCGAAGGAGCTTGAGTCTACATCTGGGGCAATTAATATCCCCGATGGGTGCCGAGTGTCAATGTTGCGGCAAGATCATTTTGCTTACGAATCACAGACTGTTTTGGATACTGTATTAATGGGGCACCAGGCATTATACACCGTTTATGAGGAGCGAATGCGTTTGTATGACAAAACAGAGCTAACCGATGCGGAGGGCGAGCGTATTGGTGAATTGGAGTCTCAATTTGGTGAGATGGATGGGTATGTAGCTGAATCCGATGCCGCAACCATGTTGGCAGACTTGGGTATTTATACCGATAAGCATGATAAACCGATGGCGCAACTAGACGGATCTGAGAAAGTACGTGTTTTGTTGGCACAAGCCTTGTTTGGAGAGCCCGATGTATTGCTGCTCGATGAGCCGACCAATCAGTTGGATTATCTGTCTGTTTTATGGCTTGAAAAGTTTATTATGGACTTTAAAAACACGGTTATTGTGGTGTCTCATGATCGCCATTTTCTTAATAAAGTATGTACCTATATTGCCGATGTTGATTTTGGACAGATTAAATTGTATCCAGGAAATTATGATTTTTGGAAGCAGTCCAGTGAGCTTATTCAGCATCAGCAGCAAGATAAAAAGCAAAAAGATGAGAAGAAAATAAAAGAGCTTGAAGCCTTTGTTCGACGATTTAGCGCTAACGCATCCAAATCCAAGCAGGCAACGTCGAGAAAAAAAATGATTGAAAAATTACGCCCAGATGAGATGCCTACGTCTCGCCGACGGTCCCCATTTATTCACTTTAAGCCGTTCCGGTCGTGCGGCAGCCGGGTGTTAACGGTTAAACACTTAACGGCATCTGTAGGGGGCGATGTGGTGCTGAAAGACGTGTCGTTTACCTTAGAAAAAGATGACAAGTTGGCCATCGTTGGGCAAAACGGTGTTTCTAAAACAGCCTTGCTGGATGTTTTGGCTGGCGAGATAGTCCCCGATGCGGGCTCAATTGAATGGGGAGATACCATTCGAACGTCCTATTTTCCCAAAGACAATACCGCCTATTTTAAAGACAAGGCGTCAATAATGGATTGGTTATCTAGCTACCAAGATTCGGTGGATAATGAAGCGTTGCGTGGGTTCTTGGGTCGAATGTTATTTTCAGGCGATGATGCAAAGAAAAACGTTCAGGTTCTATCGGGGGGAGAAAAAGCGCGAGCCATGTTTTCTCGCATGATGATGGCAGATGGCAATGTGTTGGTGTTTGATGAACCAACCAACCACTTGGATTTAGAGGCGATATCCGCAATTAACATGGCCTTAGAGACGTTTGAAGGGGGGTTGATACTAACATCGCATGACTTTCAGTTATTAAATACGGTTCCCAATCGCATTTTAGAAGTGTCTCCGTATGGCATGATTGAGCGCCGAACAGATTTTGATAGTTATATGCAAGACGAGCGAGTCGCAAAAATTAGAGATTCTTGGGCTGTTTCAGCCTAGCAATTCGATTGCGCACTGGCCGTGGGTTATGCTATAACTAAATGCATTAATGCGAGGGATTAACTTACAATAAAAGGAGATGTCCAATTATGACAAATACGATTAACCTATCATCATTTAAATTTCCCAATTATACACGGTACCTGATTGCGGTTGCGCTTGTGTTTTTATTTGCCCCCTCGGCGTTTGTGATCATTGATGCAGGTACGGTGGGCGTTGTTAAGCGTTTGGGTGCGGTTAAAATGATACCGCTGCAAGAAGGTCTGCACTTTAAAGTGCCATTTGTTGAAACAGTTGTTCCCGTAAATATTCGATTGAATGGGGCCAATTCAGAAGCCTTATCGTCATCCAAAGACTTGCAAACTGTTCGGACGGTTGTGTCTGTTCAATATTCAATCAATGGGGACATGGCCCCCATGACATTTCAAAAGATTGGGCTTAACCCTAAAATACAAGCCACAGTTATTGGCCCTTCAATTGGGGAGTCTGTAAAGGCAGTAACCGCAAAATATACAGCGGAAGAGTTAATTACAAAGCGTGAAACAGTTAAAGAGCAAATCCAAATGGCGATTCAAACATTTATTGATAAAACATTGAATGAAAAAGCGATTGCGAATGGCATTTCTATAGCCAACGTCGCGATTACAGATTTTCAATTTTCAGAGGAGTTTAATCGGGCTATTGAGTTAAAAGTAAAAGCGGAGCAAGAGGCATTGCAAGCCAAGAATGAAAAAATTCGACGGGTAACTCAGGCAGAGGCCGCAGCGGCAGAGCGTCAGTTGGGTGCCGATGCTGAAGCCTATTCCGTAACGGTTCAGTCTAAAGCCCGTGCCGATGCTATTCAGCGCGAGGCGCGTGCTTTACGCGGGAATCCTAATTTAGTTGAGTTGCGGCGCGTTGAAAAGTGGAACGGTGAATTGCCAAGATTTACGGGCGGCGCCACCCCTTTAATGGATGTTAGTAAAATTCTTAAATAGACGATGAATCGGTGGCCGGGCGTTGTTGAGTATTATAAGCAGTACCTCCCGGTTACGGATCAAACGCCCATTGTATCGTTAAATGAAGGGGCTACCCCGTTAATTCAGCTGAAGCGGTTGCCGAGTAAATTTGGGGTCCATGCCGATTGGTATGTGAAATTTGAAGGGCTTAATCCAACCGGGTCTTTCAAAGATCGGGGTATGTGTATGGCTATGAGTAAAGCCGCTGAGGCGGGTTCTAAAATCGTTATGTGTGCCTCAACGGGCAATACATCAGCAGCGGCGGCGGCATACGCTGTGCGCGCGGGCATGCGGTGTGTGGTGGTGATTCCGGAAGGGAAAATTGCTCTGGGTAAGTTATCGCAAGCCATGATTAAGGATGCACTGGTATTGCAAATTCGAGGAAACTTTGATGATGCTTTGCGCATAGTGCGTGATGTGTGTGAGACGCACCCGATAGCGTTGGTTAATTCGGTTAATCCATACCGAATTGAAGGCCAAAAAACAGGCGCTTTTGAAATTGTTGATCAGTTGGGTGGGCGCGCACCCGATTACCACTTTATTCCCGTTGGCAATGCCGGAAATATATCGGCATACTGGAAGGGCTACACAGAGTACTATGAGCACAAAAAAATTACGCAATTGCCCAAAATGATGGGGTATCAAGCTGAGGGCGCGGCTCCGTTGGTGCTGGGTCATGTGGTGAATACGCCAGAAACAGTGGCTACAGCCATTCGCATTGGCAACCCGGCTAGCTGGCATTTAGCGGAAGCGGCTCGGGACGAGTCCAAGGGTGTTATTGAATCAGTCACGGATGATGAAATTACCCAAGCCCAGAAATTATTGGCTGCTGAAGAAGGTGTTTTTTGCGAGCCGGCCTCGGCTGCGTCTGTTGCGGGCGTCATTAAGTCTGTTCAGCATCTGGGGCGGTCGTTTGAGTCTGGGCAAGTTGTGGTGTCGGTGTTAACCGGGCATGGGTTAAAAGATCCCAACCGAGCCATTGATATTGTGCAACAAGAGCCGGTAGTGGTGAGCAACAATCATGAAGCCGTTGTTTCAGCGCTAAAGCCATTGGGGTTATAGGGATGAAGTACATCGTCTGTCTAGGTGACGGTATGTCTGACTGGCCCATTGAGGGTTTAGGGAACCAAACACCCTTAGCGTATGCTAAAACACCCAACATGGATGCGTTGGCAGCCCAAGGTCGTGTGGGGGTAGTGGATACGGTTGAGGCCCCATTTTACCCAGGCTCGGATGTGGCGAATATGGGTATTTTAGGGTACGATCCTGCGGAATCTTACACAGGTCGTGCGGCAATTGAATCCGCAGCTATGGGTGTTGATATTCCCAACGGCTACAGTGCATTTCGATGCAATTTAGTCACAATAAGCAATGAGACAATGGTTAGCTTTACAGCGCATCATATTGAAACGGCTGCGGCTGCGCGGGTTTTGGATGCCTTAAACCAACACTTTGATGGCCGGGTGCAGTTTTATGTGGGGGCCAGTTATCGGCATATTGCGGTAATGCCGGGTGCCTATCCCGATATTGTTTGCACACCTCCGCATGATTTAACAGACAAACCGGTGGTGGGTCCATCTGAGGGGGGGGCAGCTGTTATCCAAGCCCTAATGACTGAGGCTCAAGCGGTTGTTCAGTCAGTGGGTACAGGGGCAACAGATATTTGGCTGTGGAGTCCGGGCACGGCGGTCAATCTGCCGACGTTTCACGTGAAACATGGCTTGACCGGGGGTGTGGTATCCGCCGTGGACGTTGTGAAAGGGTTGGGCTGTTTAATGGGTATGCACGTGCCAGATGTGCCGGGGGCAACGGGGTTTTTAGATACAAATTATGCAGGAAAATGGGCCGCTGCAACGGCTATCTTAGAAACCAGTGATTTTGTTTATGTGCATGTGGAGGCCCCGGATGAATGCGGGCATTTGGGCGATGTTGACAAAAAGGTACAAGCGATTGAAGACTTTGATGCACATATCATAGGGCCTGCTCGGGCGTATTTAAAGGCCAATCCGGATACAAGGATCATGGTGCTTCCAGATCACGCAACCCCGTGTGCGATTAAGACCCATTCGCGAGAAGCCGTTCCGGTGGTGCTGGCCGGTCTGGGTATTGCATCCAATGGGGCAACGAAGTATTCGGAGGCTGTGGCGGTTCAAACGGATTGGCATGAAACGACGCCCTGGGCATTGTTTAAACAGCTGATTTGTTAATTGTGAGTTTTATAGCCTATTTGGTATACTAAGTATATGAAAAAAACTGATAAAGCGTATACATGCTGCCAATAATGATGCGCGCTCGGTTTTCTGACATTCGGAAATCATTTTTGCCTCATACAGCAGATCAAATTAAGCCTGTTTCTCATATGGCGCATACGCCCGATGAATGGTTGGTCCGGTTTCATGCTATTTTAATGCGAGCGGGTGTTCAGCTAACCCCTTTGTATGGCACCTGTTTGGGATTTTTTCGAGATAATTGCATTATTCCAGGAGATACCGATGCGGATTTTGGAATTGCCCTCTCGGACTTGCCAGCGGTTCGAGCGTGTGTTCCGGAGTTGCTGGCAGCCGGTTTTTATATTTCCGGTCGGGGGAATTATCAACTCACGTTTAGCATGCCCAACAGCTCATTTTATATTGATATTTGGCCATACAAGGCCTTGAATTTCCCCCTAACGATGCTGGGGCACCGATGGCTCTGTGATCATGTGTATTACAAAGCTGATTTTTTTTCAGAGTGTCAGCCGTTTAATTACAATGGCTGTACGTATTATTTGCCCGCACGGTGTGAGATGTATTTGGAAATGGTATATGGATTAGACTGGAGAACCCCGGTTTCTGGGTGTTTTTCAGGACCTAGAGGCTTAATATCCCAATGGATTAATTGGCCATTTATTGATTTTCCGGTGCCATCTGCCTTTTCAGGGGAAGCCCATTTGGGCACCTACAAACCCTGGGCATCTAAACTATTAAAAAGAGTAGTTCCCAATGCTCGTATTACACAATTGTTCAAACATCCGGAGGTTAAATCATGAATTTACAAGCAACCACAACAAAACAGCGAAAAACCACGCAATTGCGTGCCTTATTTCAACGCTCAGAGTTAGCGTTTTTGATGGAGGCCCATAATGGTTTGTCGGCACGATTGGTCGAAGAAACAGGGTTTTCGGGCATTTGGGCCAGTGGATTAGCCATTTCAGCGAGCATGGGCGTTCGAGATAACAATGAAGCGTCCTGGACTCAGGTGGTGGATACGTTAGAATTTATGAGTGATGCCACTTCAATTCCTATTTTATTGGATGGGGATACAGGGTATGGTAATTTTAACAATGTTCGTCGGTTAATTAAAAAGCTGGAACAACGCGACATTGCGGGCGTGTGTTTAGAAGATAAATTGTTTCCAAAAACCAACTCGTTTTTAAATGGTGAGCAGCAAGAGCTGGCCGATGTGTCGGAGTTTTGCGGTAAAATAAAAGCGGCTAAAGACACGCAATCAGACCCCGATTTTTCAGTTGTAGCCCGCATTGAATCGTTTATTGTGGGCATGGGTTTAAATGAGGCATTGGATCGAGCGTATGCGTACGCCAATGCCGGTGCCGATGCCATTTTGGTTCACAGCAAAAAAGCGGTGCCTGATGATATTGTGGCGTTCATGCAGGCGTGGGATTCGCCGGTTCCGATTGTTATTGTGCCAACCAAGTACTATGCAACACCGACGGATCAGTTTCGTACCATGGGAATCTCCACGGTAATTTGGGCTAACCACAGCATTCGGTCCGCTATGACTGCCATGAAAACAACAATGAAAACTATTTATGATACAGAAACGCTTAAAGATGTCGAACCTAAGATTAGTTCGGTATCGGATATTTTTCGGATTCAAGGAGCCGATGAACTAGCGGAGGCCGAAACCCAATATTTGCCGGGTTACAATACCCAACTAGCGGGCATTATTTTAGCGGCAGGTCCCTCACGTATTGACGGGTTTTCAGGGCCCAAAAGCATGCTTTTAGTTCATGGGAGATCAATTTTAGATCATCAAGTGGATCATTTGGAGCGGTTTGGCATTGGTCATGTAACCGTGGTGCGTGGGCATGATAAAGCGCAGATGGTATCGGATCGGGTGTCATTTGTGGATAATGATGCATACGCAACAACGTCAGAGGTTTACTCATTGGCATTGCTTGCGGATCAGTTGGACACTGCCGCCGTCATTAGTTATGGGGACGTGGTATATAAGCATTATTTTATTCACGAATGTTTAGCTCATTCAGGGGATGTCGTTATTGTGGTGGATGTGAACTGCCCCGCGACAGACTCTTGGCGAGACTACGTTCAAGCGAGCGAGGCTTTTGATGCGTTACGCATTCAGCAATCGCCTACCCTGATTCAAATGGCTCGTTCTATAAGTGCCGATCAAATTTCGGGTGAGTTTGTGGGGCTGATGAAAACAACCAAAACGGGCAGTCGTGCCATTCAAGCCGCCCTCAGATCTATCGAGTCATCCACCTTAGCCCGTATGACAATGCCTGAGTTTTTAACGGCCTTAAGCCAGACGATTCCGGTGCATATTGTGTATGTTCAAGGGGGATGGGTGGATGTGAATACCCTATCCGATTGGACGGCAGCGGCTGACGTTTAAATGATTTCAGCGCATGCATTTTGCCACGCATTAGCTGGCCGGGGATTTGATTGCTATACGGGTGTTCCGTGTTCGTTTTTGACCGGTGTTATTAATGTTGCCATGGCGGAATATACCTATATTAACGCCACCAATGAAGGCGATGCTGTTGCGATTGCCGTGGGCGCGGCTTTGTCAGGCAAGCGACCGGTTGTGCTCATGCAAAACTCTGGTTTGGGCAATGCGGTATCACCCCTAACGTCATTAACGCACCCATTTGGTGTACCGGTTCTAACGGTAATTAGTTGGCGGGGGCAGCCAGGTATTCAAGATGAGCCCCAGCATGCACTTATGGGGGTCATTACCCCCGATATGGCCCAGTTAATGGGTATGGAAACGATTATTTTTTCCGCGTCCGACTTGCCGGATCAGCTGAATGCGATTGATGCGGCTTTGGGTCGTGGGCAATCCGTGGCCTGGGTGATTCCGAAGGGGGAGATTGAACCCGTTAAAACTCCGGGTCGGTCCCAGCCGGTACCTCATTCAGGGGCTATCCAGACCCAATCCGCGCACCCAGGGGTGGTGGGAAGCCGAACCGATGCGTTGAAAACCATTGTAGCGGCGCAACCACCCCACAGTGCGGTGTTGGCAACCACCGGCAAAACGGGGCGGGAATTATTCACATTAGGGGATCGGGATAATCAGGTCTATCAAGTGGGGTCTATGGGGTGCATAGGGGCGCTGGGTTTGGGTATTGCGTTGGCCAAGCCGGCATGTCGGGTAATCGTCATTGATGGCGATGGTGCGGCCTTAATGCGGTTGGGATCGTGGGCATCCGTGGGATACTATAAGCCCAAGGGGTTCTTGCATATTGTCTTAGATAATGGGGTGCATGATTCAACCGGAGGCCAAGATACGGTGGCGGAGTCTGTTGATTTTGTGGCTTGTGCACAGGCCATGGGGTATCCGGTGTCAAGGACTGTAGCCAGTTTGGATGAATTGGCTGATCAGATTCAGCAGTGGGCCGCTGAGCCTCAATTAACACTGCTGCATGTCGCAATTACGCCGGGGAGCCCGGCAACGTTGGGACGACCCACGTGTACACCCGCCGAGGTTGCGGCGCGATTCAAACACTATTTGGCCAACGGGTTATGATCCGAACAGCGGTTATTCTTGCGGCGGGGAAAGGGTCGCGATTGCGTCCCCACTTGGATCCCCAGTTGCCCAAAGGGGCGCTAACAATCGGGGCCTGCGCGATGATTGAACGTAGCATTCAGCAATTGCTTGCCCAAGGGATTGACCATATTATTGTGGGTACGGGGCATGGGGCAGATTGGTATGATGCTTTAGCCACACGCTATCCGGTAACCTGTGTGCCCAACGTGGCGTATGCAACCACAGGCAGCATGGCAACCTTGCGTGCCGTTGTGGCGGCCACCGGCATTCAATCTCCGTTGGTGCTTGTGGAGTCGGATTTGATTTATGAACAGGCGGTGCTGGGGGATCTTTTGGAGCATCCAGAGCCCAATTGTGTGTTGGGTATGCGGTACCGGGGCTATGGCGATGAGGTGTTTATACAGGTGGATACTCAAGATCATGTGGTTGGCTTAACTAAAACAGCGCCAGCATCCGTTGAAACGGCGCCGGTTTTGGTGGGTTTAACGACCATTGGCCCGGCCTTATTGTCGGCCATGGTGGCGCACTATGATGCCGCTAAGAACCCGATGATGGATTACGAAGATGCGTTGATAGCCGCTAATGAACCAGCGATATGCTTGATGACCGATGGGCAGGCAATGGAAGTGGATGATGCGAATCATCTAAGCATTGCTCAAACGCTCATACTGGATATTGAATGCAACGATGCATACCCGGAGCCCAAGCGAACCGTGTTGTTAAATCCGGGGCCAGCGACAACCAGCCAATCGGTTAAACTCGCTCAAATTGTGCCGGATATTTGCCCTCGTGAGCAGGCGTTTGTTCAGGTGATGGCGGCGTGCCGGCAGCAGGTGTGCGCGTTGGCATCGGCAACATCTGAGGCGGTGGCTGCGGTCTTTTTTAGTGGATCGGGGACTGCGGCTGTGGAAGCGATGGTCAGTTCGGTGATGCCGGCGAACGGCCATGCGTTAATTATTGATCAAGGGGCGTATGGGCAGCGCATGGCCAGTATTGCCCAGGTGCATGGCTTGGCGCATACGGTGTATTCGCCGGATCCGGTGCGGGCGTTGCCGGTATCGGGGGTTGAG
>DJIL01000048.1:0-208 GCA_002433595.1 bacterium UBP8_UBA6595
GCTTTTGATTGATTTCACAATTTCTACAATTGATTTGGTGACTGTTTGTGCATGGTCTTGATTAGCCAAGGGCCCGCTTACTAATAATTCTTCATATTTTGGCAATGATTTTTTGACGACCCGCATAAGGGAGTTGTCATTCAGTTTATGAGCAATCTTGGGTATTAATCCTAGAATCTCTTTATTAAAAACAGAGTATTCTAATGTT
>DJIL01000048.1:545-16630 GCA_002433595.1 bacterium UBP8_UBA6595
TTATAAAATCATCTTCATTCCAAGCATCTTTAATGCTACTTTCTTTTTTAATGCCATTAGTTGTTGAGGGAGGCGCGATTATAGGGCTAACAGGTACAAATGAACCTGAAGGCTCTGGGTTTGTGGAGGCTCCCTGGGTTAAAATCGGATAAGCAAAAAAACCATATGAAATAGTTTTTAACATAATAACTCTCCCCCTTCAGCTTTATTAAATTTTACTAAAAAACTACATTTAAACTGTACCTTAATAATGTTAAAAAATCAAGCATTTTTTGGTAATCCCTAGCAGCTTTAGCCATGGTCGATGCGTTGGATCCGTGATTCAGAAAAGGGCTAAACGACTGAAGTTCGAATAAACCCGTCCGGAATGGGCGTGTGGGTGTGTTTGGCTTGGACAACTGACATAAATAAATCGGGGTCTACAATTAAGCATTGGGCGGGTTTACCCAGGGAAAGTCCATCGGTAATCCCAAAAAACTGAGGAATATCCCAGGTAATTCGGCTAAGCATGGTGGCTAGTGGTAATTGCGTCAGTCGCGCAATCATAAAGGCCAAAAGAATCGTGTCTTCCGGAGTTATTGTGGCATATAGGTGATCAATGACATTGGCCTTCAAGGCTTCAATAAAGTAAGCCGAATCCGATTCGAAAAACGCATCCAAACTAGCGCTAACGCAAACAGCCGGAATATGTTTTTTTGCGGTTAAAGCGGTGGCTAGCATTTGGCCGGTGGTAACCGCTTCTAAAAATATGGGCCGATTGTGGCGTTCAAGGCTGGTCATCATAGATTGAAATTCAGTGGGGTCAAAGACGGCTCCCCAGCGTACAATAATGGGAAATTGCCAGTGGCTTAGTGGACTAAGTGCCTGATTAACCGCATCGACTGTATCATGGTTTAGGGTAACGCTAACACCAACCACGGGCTGCCCATTGGCGGTGGGTTCTTGGCTTAGCAGTGTGGATATGGGTATCCATGGATAGGCGTGCTGGTGCCCAACAGGGCCAATGGTTCCGGTTAGATTGGGGGTTTGGGGGTCGGTGTCAATGCCGAGAATATGCGGTAAAATATAGCAGTTTTTGCAATCTATTAACGCAATGTCGGCGTCGGTTTCATCGGGCAAATAGCCTTTTCCTGTTACAATGCCGTTTTCAATTAATATGTTGATTTTACGCTCGTTGTGGTCATCACCAATGAGTATGCCGTTGATATATGCTGTTTTTGTCATTGGACTATAATCGTACCATAGTTTTCTGTAGTTTTCTGGTTTTTTCGTCCGAATGCTTGTGTGTAAATCCAAAAGCTAATCGGGGATATGATACTATAGAATTGGAATGAAATATAAACTATACACTTTGCTTTTATCCGTCTTTTTCCCCTTAGCGGCTAGCCTGCTTGTGGTGTTTTTGGGCGTGTCGTTGTTATCCGTGGCCCATACCGGTGCTGTGGGGGCCTGGAGTGTGGATATGGGGCGATGGATTTTAGGGCGTTCGGTATGGTTTGTGCCCCTTTTGGGCATTATTGCTGTATGGCAGCGGTATGTCGCCGGGGTTTCAGCCACACGATGCAGCCTGGGTTGGGCTGCTTTGACATGGGGCTGTGCATTAATGGTTACCGCTGTAACGGTGGATCCAATGGCGATGTTAACCCAAACAACGTGCTGGAGCACGGGTGGTTTAGTCGGGTTTATGAGTTATCGCGTTGCCGTAGTTAGCGCAGGGCTTTGGGGTGTGTGGTTACTGGTGGCTAGTTTTATCGTGGGGGGGCTCTGGCTGTGGAGGGTGTCATTAGCGAGGCCTCAAATAGGGGCGATCCGTCAATGGGTATTAGCGCAAGGGTCTCGCATTCCACTACCTTGTCTCCAACAATTTAAGGCGCTATTCGCTACCGAGAGTTCAGATAAACCACGCTCAGGTCGACCCCAATCAGATAACTTCAATAAAGTGAGCCCTAGTGCAAAGCGTCCAGTAGCCGTGGCGCAGTCGTCCAATCAGTATCCGCCGATTGACTTGCTAGACACGCCCAATACAGTCCGGTCAACAGCCGATCCAGATGCCACACGTGGCGATGCCGTGTTGGCGGTATTGCACAGCTTTGGTGTTCGGGCGTCTGTAGAAAATGTCACGGTTGGCCCCAGTGTCACCCGGTATGAACTAAGCTTGGGGCAAGGGGTTAAGTTAAGCAAAGTTATGGGGTTATCCAATGATATTGCACTCAAACTAGCCAGTGCTAATGTACGAATTGAAGCGATTGCCGGCCAATCATTGGTGGGCATTGAAGTGCCAAACCCAGTGGTTCAAGCTGTGCGATTGCGGCCGTTGATTGAGTCGGCTCAATCAGATCCCGATAAATTACTCGCCGCCATGGGTCTAAGTATTACAGGCGATCCTATTATTATGCATTTGGGGCATATGCCCCATGTATTAATTGCTGGCGCAACAGGATCGGGTAAAAGTGTATGTGTTAATACCATTATCTTGTCTATTTTAATGCGAGCAACGCCGGACGAGGTTCGGTTTGTTATGATTGATCCAAAAAAAGTGGAACTAAATTTGTATGCCGGCATTCCCCATTTACTGGCGCCTGTGGTGACCGATTCGGCGCAAGCGGCAGCAACGTTGCAAAAGTGGGTATTAAAAGAGATGGAGCGACGCTACACAATCTTTTCAAGATTGGGGGCTAAGCAGTTGGAGGGCTACAATAAAAAAGTGACGGTGTTGCGGGCAGATTATAAAAAAAACCCCAAAAAAGTCAAGGCTATTTTGCACGAAAAGCTGGGGTATGATCCGGAGGTTGAGGACCCCGTATTGCCCGATGTCTTGCCCTATATTGTGGTGATTATTGATGAGTTGGCAGATCTAATGATGGTGGCCGCTCAGGATGTTGAAACAACAATTTGCCGGTTGGCACAAATGGCTCGGGCGACAGGTATTCATTTGGTTATTGCGACGCAACGGCCGAGTGTTAATGTAATTACGGGCTTAATTAAGGCCAACATTCCATCTCGAATTTCATTTTTTTTGCAATCACAAATTGATTCTCGGACGATTTTAGATTCAGGCGGCGCTGAAAAGTTAATGGGCAAAGGCGATATGCTGTACATGCCCGTAGGCACGTTTAAGCCTCAGCGGTCACAGGGGGTGTTTGTCACAGAGTCAGAAGTTGAACGGGTGGTTGCTTTTTGGAAAAAGCAGGCAAAGCCCAGATATCATGAGGATATTTTAAATGTTAAGGTCGACCGAGTGGATGAGACCGTATCAGATGCGGAGGATCCGTTATATTTAGAAGCCAAAACCTTGGTTAAATCTCAGAAAAAAGTATCCGTATCGTTGTTGCAGCGAAAGCTAAAAATCGGGTACAACCGTGCCGCACGGCTTATGGATGAACTTGAAGAAAAAGGAATTGTGACTGCCTATGATGAAGCGCAAAAATCACGTCAAGTAATTGGATGAGCCACCGCCAACAAAATGCAATATTTCAACACAGTCACTGGGGTTTAGCTGAGCACATGTATCCGTCACAACATGGGCGTTTTGCATAATACTGACTCGATCAGAATACAAGCCTAAATGGACAACAAGGTCATGGAGTGTTCCAACGGCACTGGGTACAGTGTAGCGCGAACCATTAAGGGTGATTACCATACGGCCTGGGCACTGCGGGGGGGCCAGTAAATAAACCAGGCGCTTCCAATAATAGAGTTTCGGGGAACCGTTCCCCAGTACCGGGAGTCTTGAGAGTAACGCCGGTTATCGCCCAGCATAAAAAAATGATCATCTGGAATTTTAATATCAGGCCGATTGCTGAAGTCATCGCGAACACGGACACCGGGAAAGTGTAGGGGCGCTTGGTTAATGTACACGGTACCGTTATGAATGCTGACCGTTTCGCCCCCTAGCCCAACCACTCGCTTTACAAATTCTTTGCCATCCCCGTGAGGGGACTGGAATAAAACAACATCGCCTCGCCGAATGGGGGAAAAGTGATGGGGGTATTTGAGAACAATTAGGCGATCGTTGATCCCCAGGGTGGGAATCATTGATCCAGACACCACTTTGGAGGACTGTATTAGCCAATCGCGAATGCCGAGAACTAGTAAAATAGAGACTAAACACACTTCAGCATAATGGACAAACGCTGCACACGGTTTGGGCAACGCGTGTTTGCGGACGTGCCAATTGTGGTAGCTATGTCTCAGTAGTCGAATCATTGATGATAAATATGGTACCATGGTGAGGTTGTGATCGGCTACTTAAACGCATTATGAATTGGTGGCAACCCACCCCCATTCAAATTTTAGTCTTGGGGTACGTTGTGATGATTGCGATTGGGTCTTGCTTGTTAATGCTGCCAGTTGCTTTAATGGCCCCGATTCCCTACATTGACGCATTGTTTACTGCGACGTCAGCCCTCTGCGTGACGGGTCTAGTGGTCAACGATGTATCGGTCGTGTTTTCACGTGTGGGGCAGTGCATTATACTGGCCATGATTCAGTTGGGTGGACTCGGGATTATGTCCCTATCCGCGTTTGTGGCACTGTTGCTGAAAAAAAAATTATCTCAGCAGCAGGTAGTGTTTTTTCAATCGGGGGTAGATGATCAAAATCAAGCCAATGTGCTTAAAATTATTCGCGCTATTGTAGGGGTAACTATTGCCGTAGAAGGCGCTGGCGCCGTGCTGCTATTTTTGCATTGGTATGGCCAGGGATTTGGGTTTTCTAAAAGTCTTTTTTATGGTGTTTTTCATGCAGTTTCAGCCTTTTGTAATGCGGGGTTTACTTTATTTTCAGATAGTTTGTATAACTATATCGATCACGGATTTTTGCTTTTAGTAATTGCAGCATTGGTAACGTTGGGAGGGCTGGGATTCCCTGTGTTATACAATGTGATTCAGGTAGTTAAAGCGAAGTTTATTTCGGGTCGTGTGGCGCGAATTACCCCCAACAGCAAGCTGGTTTTATGGACAAGCTTTTGGTTAATTATCGGGGCGGCGAGCGTGATTTTCATAGCAGAATACCAGCATGCATTTCAAGCGTTGCCGTGGCCGGACCAAGTAATCAACGCTGTATTTTATTCAATATCGGCGCGAACAGCGGGGTTTTCAACGATGGATCTGACCCTGTTTCACCCGGCTGTTTTATTGCTGTTAATGGGGTTAATGTATGTGGGCACTGCGCCAGGGTCTACAGGGGGTGGAATTCGCATTACAACCATGGTTGTAATGCTTGGAAACTTGGTTCAAGTTGTGCGAGGGCATGAACATTTAAATTTATTTTACCGACGCGTGTCGATGCGAACGTACCGCTACGCATTATCCATCGCGATGTTGTCAATTTTAATTGTGGGGACATTTTTGAGCGCGATGATATCGACCCAAGCAAGCGAATGGTTGCCAACAACGTTTGAGGTAGTATCCGCGTTTGGAACCGCCGGGTTGTCTATGGGATTAACAGACGCCCTGTCAATTTTAGGAAAATTCTTTATAATAGTACTCATGATGATTGGTCGTGTTGGCGCATTAAGTTTCTTGTTGGTGTTTTCGGGTCGCCGTAAAACAGCATCTGTGGCATATCCGGAGGAGCATATTTCAGTCGTATGAAAACAATTGCGGTGATTGGTCTTGGTGAGTTTGGGCTTCAAGTTGCGGTTGAGCTATCTCAAAAAGGGTTTTATGTGATTGGCATTGATAATCAGGAATCAGCGATTGACGATATTAAAGATCGCGTGAATCAAGCCGTAATTCTGGACTCAACAGACGAGTTTGCGATGCGTGCCGTCAATATTGACAATGTGGATGTGGCGGTTGTGTCCATCGGGTCCAACGTGCAATCCAGTTTGCTAACAGCTGCGTTATTGAAGAAATTCGATATTAAAAATATTTATGTCCGATCAATTGACGAGTTGCAAGAAAGTATTTTAGAGTCTATGAAAATTAGGAATATTATTAATATTGCCAAAGATATGGGTAAACAATTGTCTCGATCTATTTCATCAGAAACCGTGAAGTATATTGAAATTTCTAATCGGCATTCAATTGTAGAAATGCATGTGCCGCCCCGTTTTGTGGGTAAAAGTTTAGCGGAATTAAAATTGAGGCGACGCTTTGCAATTAATGTTATTGGGATTAAAACTCGAAAAATAGAAGTGGATGATGACGGAGATGTGGCTTTTATTGAAGATATGGCGGACATTCCCGATCCTACGCATAGTATTCAAAAAGAGGATATTCTAATTGTGTTGGGGACCAATGAGAAAATTGAAGCGTTATTGGAGCTGGGAGGCGAGGCATGACGGTTAGCATTCGATGGATACTCTATGTACTGGCGCTAATGGGTTTGAGTGCCATTCCCCATGTCTATACTATTCAACAACAGGGGGCGTACTCGTTACAGCAGTGGGTAGCGATTTCATGCGCGGGGTTTGCCATCGCAATACTAGGGGCGGCTGGTTATTACTATGAACGAAAAACAATGCGGATTATTAATGATGCGTGTCATAAGGCCATGGCTGAACGCCGATTGGCCAACTTGTTTCCTGATTTTTATCGGAAATTAACGCACAAAAATTTGCTAGAAAACTTGCAAACAATTTTTAGTATGTTTAAATCGCTGGATCACCTAAAGTCTGCACGCGTGTCGCTAGAAGTTAAAACAGTAAAATTACTATCAAACAGCATTCAAGAAGGCGTTGTGCTAGTTAATAAAGATAAAGTGGTTAGCTATATTAATGCCCAGGCTGAACAGGCCTTGCGTTTAATTCCAGGTGAAGTTACAGGCGAAACAATCATTCGACATATTCATAATGCCGATATTATCAAAGCGTTGGATTTAGCCCTGGAGTCTGAAGAGAAAACTACAGATTTAATCATTGAGTGTGTGGATGGACTGTTTTGGGTTACCGTTTTGCCGATTCATGACCGATTTGGAAGCGTGTCCCGGGCCCTATTTATAATGAAACAAAAACTGGAAGAATCTATATGAGTTTATCACAATCGGATTGCAATCAATTAACACAACTATTGGGTCGCGTGCCTACTGAGGTTGAGGCCTGTGTGGTTGATGTTATGTGGTCAGAGCATTGTTCATATAAAAGCACACGGCCGTTATTAAAACGATTTCCGGTTCGTGCTCCGTCTGTTGTGGTTGGGGTTGGGGAAGATGCTGGCATTGTGGCATTTGCTGAGCACAATGGCCGACAGTATGGCTTAGCCGTTTCGCATGAGTCACACAATCACCCCTCTCAAATTTTACCGATTGAAGGGGCGGCGACGGGTGTTGGCGGCGTTGTTCGGGATGTTTATTGCATGGGTGCCGATGTTATTGGGGTGTTAAACTCGCTCCATTTTGGTCAAGGGACGTGGCATACGGAGCATATTGCCAACCAAGTGGTTCAGGGCGTTGGGGATTATGCCAATCCGTTGGGGGTTCCTGTATTGGCGGGAGAAACCGTATACCACCCCAGTTATAACGAAAACTGCTTGGTTAATGTTGCCGCTGTGGGGCTAGTGCCGTTGGACCACATTATACATAGTTACGTGCCAGAGGCTGCAAAAACAGAGCCGTATGACTTAATTCTATTGGGAAAGTCAACGGATGCAACAGGGTTTGGCGGTGCTACTTTTTCTTCAGTAACCCTAGACCAGTCCGATTCGGCCACCAATATTGGAGCCGTCCAAGTGCATGACCCATTTTTAAAACGTGTAGTGGTCAATGTATTAAATGCTATTTGGGCGTATGTTCGAGACGCGGACATTGCTGTTGGGTGTAAAGACCTTGGCGCCGGGGGCATTGCCTGTGCAACCTCTGAAATTACGAGCGCATCAGGGTTTGGCGCGCGTGTGATTTTGGATCAAGTCAATCAATCGGTTCCAAACTTGGACCCGAAAGTTATTGCGTGTTCAGAAACACAAGAGCGATTTTGTTTGGCGGTGCCGCGATCCCATTCGGCCGCTATTTTGGCTATCGCTAATGAAACGTATGCCATGGGCGATACCTATCCCAATGCGGGGGCTGTAGTAATTGGTGAAGTTGTTCAAGCCCCTCGCTATGTGGTGGAATCAAAGGGTCAGGTAGTGTGTGACTTGCCAATCTCAATTATTACAACGGATGTTTTGGTTGAGCGAACCAGTGCCAATCGGGCGGTTGCGTTTGGTGAGTTTGATGTGGCGCCAGTTCACACTGTGGATACGGTGGCCGCCCTTGTGCAGCACGTTATTGCACACGAAGCCGCTAGGCCAAAAGCATATGTGTACCGTCGGTTTGATCATGGGGTTCGCGGGGATACGATTGTGTCGCCAGGCGAAGCCGGTGCGGGAGTGGTTGCCCCCATACCGGGGTGTCTGGATGCGGTGGCTGTGAGTATTGATAGCAACCATTATGGGGTTTTAAATTCATATCAATCGGGTGCAGCAGCCGTTGCGGAGGCGGTGCGCAATGTTATTGCGGTGGGGGGTGATCCGGTTGCATTAACGGATTGTTTAAATTACGGAAACCCAGAAAACCCCGATGTTTTTTTTGATATTCAACAAGGGATTCAAGGCATTGCGGATGCCGCAACCGCCTTGGGTGGATCGGACCCATTGCCCGTTATTTCAGGTAATGTCAGTTTGTATAATGAATCTAAAACGGGGTCCTCGGTGTGCCCCTCGCCGGTTGTCTTGGCCTTGGGTAAAATGGCGGACTTTCGTCAATCGGTTACTATGGTATTTAAGGCGGTGGGGTCAACCGTGGTATGGGTTGGCAAGGCGCAGGCTCAGTTTGGGGGAACCGTTATTGCCGATGTGCTTCCAGACGCGAATTTCTCGGCGGTTCCCGAGGTTGACTTTGCCCTTGAGAAGCAACAAAACGATTGGTGTTTAGCGGCGATTCAGAGCCGACGGGTCTTGAGCTGTCATGATATTGCTACCGGCGGGCTTATTGTTACGTTGTTGGATATGGTGCGAGGCGCTGGCGGCACAGGCACGATAGGGTGTTCGGTGACGGTACCCGAAGCGACATTGTTTACCGATTGTTTTTCAGAATCCGGTGGATATGTATTGGAAGTGCCCAGTGATTCGGTTGCGGGGTTGTTAAGCACGGCTGGCTCAGTACCTGTTCGGATATTGGGTGAAACAGTCGCCCAACCATTAATTAGTGTCAATAAGAAAACGGTGTATAGTCAATGATAAAATTATTAGTAATGAGTCTAGTCGTTGCCATTAGTGTGGGCGCCGCAGATGTTGGTGATGTATTTATTAAGAAAACAATTCTTTCCCCGCAATCCGCCTGGGTGTTTTCAGATGTTGAAGCGGATGAACACGATTTGGGTAATCAATTTGCCAATACCTTCGCCAAAAAGATTAAGCGCATGAAGCGGTTTGATTTTGTTCAGTTTGACCCGGCGGTTTTTCAACCCGTGTATGAGAGCCTTCATGCTACCAGTACAGCGAATATCGACAGTGTGACACATGCATTGAAAACCCATGTGCTTGATGACATTGAAACACTGATAACCAGTGACGCCTATAAACGCCGACGGGTTCGGGCCATTCAGCAGCATAGAGGGGTTAGCTTTGCGAAGACCAAAGGCAAGTCAAGCGCCTATACAGTGGATGAATTGAGTATATTGATGAACGCTATTTATGTGTATATTCCATATATTAAATCAGTGGCAACGACTACGGTAGAGGGTCCGAACCCTGCTACAGTACGGACCATAACCGGGGGCGTGTTGTGGTACAACGTTCAAATGAGTTCAACGGGCAACATTGATATTGTGCTGGCAGACAATATTGAGCGTACAAGCACCATGGTTCTACCCGCATCAATGGCGATTGAGTCGCTGATGGATATTGGCATTATTGGGTCGTTACAAAGTAAAACAATAAAAGCAACAAAGGCCATGCCTATGTTTACCTTGGTTTCAAAAACAACGAGCGTATCGGGCCGAGACTATACGCTGTCATTAACAAAAGACAGTGGCGCAAATCTGGATGACTTGTTCTTCTTGCAAGAAGATATGGATGTGGATGGCCGGGTGAAGCGAAAAACGGTAGGCATTATGCGAATTGCCCAATCATCCCAGGATAATTGGGTCGTGGGGTATCAGCACACAGGGTCTGTTCGAGATCGGGGCGGGTATGTGATTGAGTCCCCGCGGCGAGGGTTTCAACTGGGCGCTGGGATTCAACAGTTTAGTGAAATACAGGCGGCTCAAATTCTAAAGTATGCGGACGGAAATCAGGTGAGCACGTTGCCATTTAAAACAGCGTCAGGATGGTATGCCAGTTTAGATTACAATATTGGTAGGCATTTCGGGGTTTCTCAGCTATTTTTAGGTGTTGATTATTCCGGGCTAGCCCTGCATTCAGCGATTGGTGATTTCAACGGCAGTGGCAATCGGGTGCAAACGTATCATACGCGGGTGTCCAAAAAGTTTTGGTGGCAACGCCATGCCTTACGGTTGGACATTGGCACAGGAACCGAGTGGTTTCGATTGTCAAACAATCAAATCAAGGACTATGAACTTAAGCTGAGATCCATGAAGTACGGCATTGGCTATGAACTTATGCTGGGATCGCGCTGGTTGCTTACAGCAACCGCTACCCAAAGCCGTATTATTCGGCTGAGTAAATTGTCGTATAAATTAAATGACACGCGCTACAATTATAGCGCATCGGATGCGAATCAATTGGGGGTTCATTACAACCGTGGATACATGACGTATCAATGGGGGGTTCGGGTTGACTTTTAGATAAAAAAGTTGTAAATTTAGACTTATTATGATAAAAATACAGCGAAAAATTCTAATTGCATTACTAATAAGCACGGTTGTTTATGCAGGTGGACCTGTATCCAAGCAAGCCACATTCATGGACGCGACCTCGTCATCCGAAATTTTGCTCGAAGCAACAGGGATTTATAAATCCAACGAGCGAAGCAAGCGGAGAAAGAAAAAAGATATTAAACGCAATGGCGTCAAACAGGCAATGAATGACTCTCGAAAAGCGGCCGTGTACTTTTTACTGCTTAGTGGAACCGACCCAATTTTAACGCAAGATTCTGAGAAGCTAGCGTTTAAAGCAATTGAAGATAGCTTTTTTAGTTCAGATAATATTTTGCGCTATATTAGTTATGAAGACGGAGTTCCTAAAAGCAAAATATTAACGGATGGAGAAACAGGTATTCGGGTTGTTCAGCAGGTTAAAGTGAACAAAGAGGCCTTGATTTTAGATTTAGAAAAGCGAGGGGTCCTGATTGAAAAAGATGATCTTTTGGATCAGATAGGCAATCCCTTTATTATGGTTTTGCCATCGGTAGCGGATGATCAAAACCCCTTGGCTATGATTAAGGAAGACAGCCAATTGGGGCATGCCGCCGCAGTTATTCAGAGTTTGTTAACCGCTCGTCAATACGATGTCGTATTACCCGATCAACAGCAATTTCTAAGTGATTTAGTGGATGGGCAGTTGTCGCTTAAAGATATTCCAACAGATATGGCTTACCAGCTGGCGCTGTCTGTAGGGAGTGATATTTATATTGATTTCGAGGTTTCTGAAGTCGATGCCGGTTACGGAACCCAAAAAATAGCCGTTCGTGTGCGTGCCTTTGAAACGACAACGGCTCGACTCCTTGGATCTGAAACCGGTTATAGCGAAGCCCGTTCAGGCGATACTATGATTTCTATTGAAGAGGCGATGTTGTCGGCGTTAAGCAATGTGTTATCCCGAGTAACAGCCTATTGGAAAAAAGATATTTATAAGGGCTTGCAATATAAAGTTATTGTTTCAATTGACACTGGGTTCAGCCAAGACAACCTTGAGCACGTACAGGATAGTATTATAGATAGTTTGGATGCGGTATCTGTGAAGACTAAAGAACAGATTGTAACCGATCAAACACTTGATTATGTGTTATGGGTAGACCCCAATGACTATGAAACGTCTCGGAAAGTATGGCGGAAAATTCGTGGCGAATTTAGAGACTTGTCGCGAATGGGCCGTGTGTCATTGGTTAACCAGAATCGCAAATTGTTAATTATTCGAATAGCACCATAAATGGCTATACGACTCGGCCTATTACTGGGTATTTTTTGTACGGCGCTTTCAGTGCTGTCCGCCGAGCCCGAATGGTTTCAAACCCCTACACAAACAGAGTATCATGTTGATGCGTATTGGTTTGGCGTGGGGCACTCAAGCCAGCTAAAGCGAGCCATCGATGAAGCGACCGCAACATTGGCGGGTCAAATTGAAACGACCATCGCACAAAAAGTCAGCATTAAAGATACAGAAACTCAAACAGGGTCTGTGACACAGTATCGTCGATCACGCCAATCAGAAATTCGCAGTGTTATTCGGCAAACCTTGGGAAATACCCAAATTGTAAAACAGGTTAAAGCGCAAGACGGTTACTACGTCATGGTCGTGTTGAATAAAGACCAGTATCGATCAGGGCTTTACAATCAGCTGAAACAACTGAATCGGGATTTAAATACAGAGTCCGTGTACCAAGATATGTTACTAAGTGCGAAGCATTATCAAAAAGCATTGCTTAAATTTGATTCGTTATTGGAGAAATCCATGCGCTATGATACCGTAATCTCTTTGTATAATTATGTATCACCAACGCCATTTTTGCCTAAGCATGCGGGGCTAACACGAACCAGCGTTCAGGCTAAAAAAACCGCATATTTAGCTGGGTTTTCATTGGCGCTAGACTCAGATGAGGGGGTTCGTATGCCTTTGGGCCGACCCGTGGATGTGCCCGTGCGTGTGCGCATGGATTGGAATGGTGCCCCCGTAGCGGATTGTGTCATTCGTGTTGTATACAGTGATTCGACGGTGTTGGGAGAGTATACAACGGATGCATTGGGTCAGGTTGAATTTCAACCGTACGGACTACCATTGTCGGCAAGTGATCAATATGTGACGGCCCGTATTCAGTTAAGAGGGCGTGCGCAGCAATGGCAAGCCGATATGCCAAACCCGATCAAAATCCCGTACACCGTTAGTGATTTAAGTTATACTCCGGTTGCTGTGACGTTTAATACCGACGACACGGCCTGGGATAAACAGCTAAAGCGTCCCATTTACGCGACGTTTCAGGCGCTCGGATATTCGGTGAAAAAATCGGCTGAACTTTCGGTTCAGGTTGGCGTTGAGATTGTTGAAGAAAAAACAATGCGTTCGTATCGGAAAAATAACTACTATATATCGGGCACTATTGTATTAACTGCCGATGCCAACGGAGAAGCGTCTATGACGACGGTATCCATTCCGTTTAAAGCATTGGCAAAAAATCGAAAAAAAGCAATTGCAAAGATTGCCAGTGATGTCGTTATGCCAAAGATTCGTGTGCTTGAGTTATTAGCGTTAAAAGGAGATAAGTAATGATCAAAAGATATTTAGCCGTATTCGGAGTCGCCATAATGGCTATAAGTGTGTTGCAGGGGTGCGGAGCACCTGAAGAGTATGTGGGCATGGAAACGATTGTTGAAACCAGTCAAAAACGTGTGCCGAAATGGGTTAAAAAGCCCCCCAAGCCGAGTCGGAAATACTATTATTTTGTGGGGCAAGAAGATGGTAAAACCCGTAGCGATGTGTACGCATACCAGCGTGCAATAGCTGAAATCAGTTCATTTTTGAACACACGTGCTGAAACGTTTTATTCCCAAAAGGAAACTAGTGACGGTCTCGATACGTTAAGCAAATACCGTGAAAACTACATTCAAATGGTATCCAATTCGTCAATTCGTGGTGCGTTACGTAAAGAACGTTACATGGAAAAAGTGAAAAAAACAGTAGTAAATGGCCATGATCGATTTTTCCGTCATTATGTTTTAGTTGCGATTAGTAAAAAAGATTTGAAAGCCAGTGAAGAACGCACCTTAACGCAGCAGTTGAATGAAGCGAAGGCCACTGATCCGGCTGCAGCCGATGTCTTATTGGGCATTCGGGACATGATTCAGCAAACTGTGGTCGACGATTAAACGGCACTGATTGGATTGAGTCCCATTGATTCATGCTTTGGGACCAATCTGTTCAAACACTAGCTGGGGTTGGCCATCAATGGGGGAGTCTTTTGGCACGTATGGGCATCCACACGGTGTGGGAGTTAATCCACTACTTTCCACTGTATCATGAAGATCGGGCGCAACTGCCTTCGATTAAAACGATTGCTGTAGACGTGCCCCTGGACGCTACGGTATCTGTTTGGGGGTGCGTTTCGGGTATTGATCACCGCAACGCGGTGAGCCGTGTGCAATTAACAGACCCAAGCGGGACGCTGAGTGCGCTGTGGTTTCGTCAGCCACATGTTCGACGGTTGTTTCGCTCAGGGCAACGTATGTATGTATCGGGCAAAGTGCATTGGGATGATCGGCAGGGAGCGCGGGTTATTCATGTGTCGGATTATGAGTTGGTTACGACTCATACCCCCACAGGGCTTACCCCTATTTATGCGCTTGTTAAAGGTATGAATCAGCGAAAAATCAGACAAGTTATAACAACAGGTTTGTCTGAGACTATGGACACAGAGTACTTACCCAATGGGCATGTTCATGCGTATATGGGCTGGGCGGATGCGCTTCGTGCCATGCATTTCCCCAATCATTTGAAGATGTATCAGACCGCTCGGCATCGGTTGGCTTTTGATGAGTGGCTGTGGTTTCAAGTAGCGACCCAGTACCAAAAGCGGCAAAAACAAGCGGCTCAAACGAGCGAGCCTTTGTCAGCAGCCGGGACATTAATCCGTACGTACTGCGCGCAATTGCCGTACACATTAACGGCTGCACAGCAGCGTGTTATTTTAACTATTCAGTCAGATATACAGCGCCAGTACCCGATGAATCGATTGGTGCAAGGGGATGTGGGGTGCGGGAAAACGGATGTGGCCATAGCCGCGTTATTAATGGCGGTTGAATCGGGAAAAAAGGGGGTTTTAATGGCACCAACGGATGTTCTGGCTACGCAGCATTATATAAAACTAAGTCAATTACTAACCCCGTTGGGTGTATCTGTGGTGTGTTTAAAAGGGGCATTATCGGCGCGAGATCGTCAGGAGACATTGGCGCAGTTGGCACAGTCGGGCCCGTTAATTGTGGTTGGTACTCAGGCGTTGGTTCAGTCGTCTGTCTTGATGCATCAAGTCGGGCTCGTTGTGGTGGATGAGCAGCACCGCTTTGGGGTATTGCAACGGCTGGCTTTGCACGATAAGGGGCAGTTCCCGCATGCCCTCTATATGACGGCAACCCCAATTCCGCGGTCGCTTGTGCTAACGATGTATCGAGATTTAGAGCATAGTATTATTGACGAAAAGCCCCCAAATCGCCAAGACTGTGAAACGGTGTATGTGCATACGCGAAATGCCCATAATGTATTTGAATACTGTGCCCGTTATGCGCAAGCCGGTCGCCAAGTGTATGTGGTATATCCGGTCATTGAGGAGTCAGAATCGCACGACCTAAAAGCCGCTACAGCTGAATACCAGCGACTATGCGACACAGTTTTTTCCGCGATTCCGGTAGGATTGTTGCATGGCCGGCTATCCGTCAGCGAAAAACAAACAATTATGACAGCATTTAAATCGGGGGAGTTGGCGATATTAATTAGCACCACGGTGATTGAAGTAGGCGTGGATGTGCCCAATGCCAGTATTATGGTCATTTACCATGCGGAGCGTTTTGGTTTATCGTCCCTGCACCAATTACGGGGGCGTGTGGGGCGAGGCAGTGATGCGGCCACGTGTTTTTTAGTGGCCAATCCAAAAACGCCGGCAGCGAAGCAGCGCATTAAGGCCATGGTGGATACCTCAGATGGGTTTGAAATTGCTCAGCGGGATCTAACAATTCGTGGGGGTGGGGATGTGTTGGGAACCCGTCAGTCGGGCATGAGTGCCTTATTTCGAATTGCGGATATACAAAACGAAGATCCAATTCGGGACGATGCCGGTCGTGTTGCGGATGCTATTTTGGCTGAAGATCCAGACTTGGCAAGTGATCGGTACGCAGGTCTAAAACAACGGCTGGAGTATCAGTTTGATGCGCTGCTTTATAATCAACTGAACTAGCGACAGGGCGCTTGTTATACAGGGGGCGGAGTTAAGGGTAATGGGTT
>DJIL01000048.1:17030-43113 GCA_002433595.1 bacterium UBP8_UBA6595
GTCTCCTTCTGAGCGGCATGTATAGGGATCGCTAAGAATAAAACTATCGCTTCGATCCGAGTTGATTTTGTTGTGGCTAAATGATCTCGATTCCATCCTAACGATAAGGTATATGTTGTTAGTAGTTTGTGCATTATTATCCGCTCCCCAGGAGACGAACACTATTGTGTTGCGAAGCTCCTGGCTAATTTGTTGTATAATTCCCTTGATTTGATTTAATCGTTGAGGTACGCGTAAACGATTTCTAGGGGTATTCAAGTAATCAATGCCTTGTTTATGCCTATCAGGCAAAGTTCGTCCATTAGGCAAGGATTGTAGAAAATTGGACATAGAATTGGGCCCAGATGTATCTGATAGTGATTGAACCGTACGAGGTAGACCTCGAAAGCCTCTAAGTAGCGAACACTGTGTCATGATTTACAATTGGCTTGATAACCCCTCTCGATTTTTTAATTTATTTTAGTTTATTTTAAATAATAAAAACTGTGGTTTATACTTATTTAGTTAACTAGTTATGACATAAAAAAAATAGGCCAATAGTCAATAGCCAAGATTAAAACTTTAAATTATTAATACTGTGAACGATCCCGGTAACTAGGGGTAGGCAAGGGGGCATTTGATAAAACATAGGGTGTGTGTGACAATACATAGAACTGTTTATGACATATATTGTAGCCGGTAAATTTAAAAAACGAAAAATCATGCAGGGTCGCAACCCCCGGGTTCGACCCACTAAGCATGTCGTGCGTGAAGGGCTGTTTAGTGCGTTAGGACCCTTGGCGGGTATGCATTTTCTGGATTTGTGTGCGGGTGTTGGGTCTGTGGGCTGTGAGGCCTTGTCGCGGGGAGCCGCTCAGGTGGTTATGGTGGATATTGACGCCACTGATTTGATGCGTGTTGCCGAGTTGTTTCCCAACGAACCCTTGGTGGTTGTTCGGCAAGCCGCTCAGCGATATTTGAAGCAAGTGTCGAAAACGTTTGATATTATTTACGTTGACCCCCCGTGGGACAAACCTCAGCTGTATACTGAAATCATGGAAAGTCTGGAAGCCCATCATCAATTAAACCCTGGGGGCCGCTTGGTTGTCGAGGCAAGCAAGCGGTTTGATTTTCCGTTGTTTTTTGGTGAGCCCCCGCAGCGGATTTATCAATATGGGCAGACACTTGTGGGTGTATATCAACTATGAGTATCGCTATTTATGCGGGTAGTTTTGACCCCATTACCAAGGGTCATGTGGATATTGTCATTCGGGCCAACCAAGTGTTTGAAACGATAGTTGTGCTGGTTATGCAGCATTCTCAAAAAATGGGGTGGCTACCATTGGAGCAGCGCGTTACGTTAGTGAAAGAAACATTTGCCAGTAATCCCATGATTGAAGTGGCAACGTCCACGGGTTTGTTGGCACAATATGCAAAGAAACGCGGGATTAAAACGCTGATTCGGGGGCTTCGTGCAGTATCTGATTTTGATTACGAGGCGCAAATGGCGTTGGCTAATCGGGATTTGTATCCAGGGCTCGACACGGTGTTTTTTATGACGAGTAAAGACTATGCATACCTAAGTTCTAGTATAGTTCGTGAGATGGTTCAGCATCAGGCACCGGTAGCCCACTTGGTTCCAGCACCGGTACAGGGTATGATAGGGTCATGAACAAAGCCACCGCATTGGGTATGCTAGAAACATTGGAAACACTGGTTTTGGATGGGCGCGCCATTCCGTTGACGGATTACGTTATGTGTGACACTAAAAAAGTGCTCATGATAGTCTCTCAGTTGCGAACCCAAATTCAACAAATACCCGATACCGGAGTTGAAACAAATTCAGATGAAACTCAAGGAGAGGTCATTAAAATTCGACAAGAAGCCAATGCCTATGCAGACCAAGTGTTAGCAAAATTACTCTTGGTTGTTACAAAAATACAAAAGCATGTGGTGGGTATGGAACGAACATTAGAAACCAGTCGAGAGTTGTTGCATGAGCAGGAGGAAAATCATGAATCGGAAAAATCGTAGTTGGAATGCGTTACGGCCTATTCAAATTCAACGCAATTATTTAAAGCAAGCGGATGCCTCTGTCTTGGTGTCTTATGGCAACACCATTGTTTTATGTACAGCCAGTATTGAATCGTCGGTTCCGGGGTTTTTGCGGGGGCAAGGGCAAGGCTGGGTTACCGCGGAATACTCTATGCTACCGGGTGCTACACGACCGCGTGCTCGGCGAGAATCAAAAGCAGGAAAGCAAACGGGTCGCACACAAGAAATCCAACGCTTGATTGGACGATCGTTGCGATCAGTAATCGATATGAAACTACTGGGCGAAGTAAGCATTGTAATTGACGCAGACGTGCTCCAAGCCGATGGCGGAACACGGACGGCCGCAATTACGGGCGGAATGATCGCGTTGTCGGACAGCGTACAGTATTGTTTGGCTAATAATATCATTCGTAAAAACCCCATTCGAGAATGGCTCGCTGCTGTGAGTGTGGGGATTCAAGACAGTCAGGTCTTGCTTGATTTGGATTATGAAGAAGATGCAATTGCGGATGTGGATATGAATGTGGTCATGACAGAATCGGGAAAATTGGTCGAGGTTCAAGGAACGGCTGAGCATCAGGTATTTGATCGGGGACAATTAAATACAATGCTAGATGTGGCGGAATTGGGAATTACACAATTAATTCAAGAAGCGAAAAAAGCCTAGCGTATGGCTGTTCAACAGTTTCGAGTTTTGCAGCGTCATTATGATTTGTTAAGGGGTCAGGTTTTAAAGAATCACCCCAATGAAACGGGTGGTTTTTTAGGGGGGCTTAGTGGAACGGTGCAAATGGTATTGCCAGTATTTAATCAAAGCATGAAAAACAAGCAATCACGATTTTCTATTCAATCAGATGATGTTCACCGTGCGCATGAGTTGTGCGCTAAACATAGCCTAACGTATTATGGGATTTATCACAATCATCCATCAGGCGTGACCCGACCCTCGTTTCAAGATATGAATCACGTGCAGCGATATTTATTTATTTTGACACTGAACTATCGCAATGCCTTAATAATAACGGCATATCGAGCATCGGGTCGGCAGCCGGTACCGGTTCCGGTTGCTATTGTGCCAGGGATTGAGACTCACGCATCTGAAAACAGCAAGCAACCGTCGGAGTTGTCTGAGGAATTGGATCTTTTAAACAATCAATTAAAGGGGCTTCGAAACAATTATGCTCAGTATCCCCGATACGACTCAGATGATCGCAATGCGGGCACTACATTTAATACTTTGGCTTAGGAAAGACTGGCGCTGGCATGTATAGGTGTAGCCAATAAGCCCGGTAGAGGGAGCTCCTTGAAAGAATTAGTGGGCGATGGTTCGGGCGAGGGCTTTAGGTTATCTTGGATTCGATGATTATGATAGATTGCGTTTCCATTTTTCAACCAATCGATTTGATTCCAGTTATCAATAATCCATAACATAGCCGCGTTCAGGCTGGGTTTATTGACTATAATACGCTGGTCTGATCGCATATAGATAAAAATCATATAGTCGTTGTTGTTAGTTGTTTCCGATCCTTGTACAAACGGAATACGCTTATGGTGTAAGAAATCTTGTAAGGTAATAGGGCCGATTGGGTGCGAATTGGGGCGTTGTTTGGTAGGGGGTTGAATTGTCGCATTGAGTACTTGAGGCTTTTTTCTTTTTGTCGATGATTGCCAAGGTAAGAATTTGGCTAAACTTAGGGGGTTGGCTAATGAATTCACTTTAGTTTATCTCTTTTAATTTTTTTGAAAAACAATACATTATATTCTAATACGTATTATACGATTATGTCCCCCGGGTTCGACCCACTAAGCCTGCCATTCTTGATAATTTATTGAGTATAAAACCCTTGGTCATGACCAATCACAACAGTAAAATCCAACGGTTTATTGGGGCGATCATAGACAATAATATTATCAGCTGAAATATTCAGTGCGGTTGCTAATGCCATGGCTTTATTTAGATTGCCTTTCCAATCCACTAGTAAAGTTGCTGGGTAATTAAAATGGGCGGCGTTGTCCATGCTGGCAACATAAACGCGGTATGCGTTTAATCGATTGGATATGGCGGCTGCGGAACCGGCTAGACCATTTCCATTTAAAATTTCAATGCGCAAGTTAGCCAAGCCTTTTGGATTTAGAGCATCGGTGTCATTAACGATTTGATTTTGGTATACACGGCTCATTTCCTTTACGGTTAGCGTCCGCCGGTTGGGGATCGCGGCGACGTTTAAATCGCTGTCCTTAAATCCAAATAATGTCTGTTCAATCATGTGGTCAATAGCGGCAAAATCGGGGCGCCAGTAACTAATGCCGTCCACCAACACAACGGCACCGGGCATAACGGCAGTCTCAATGGATTTGGTTTTGGCGACGGTTAGGAAGTGCATGGCTAAACGCGTCATGCTAGATAGGGGTAAATCAGTACTAACCGCATCCCCCAACTGGCTAATTAAGCTGGGAACGCGCAGTAATTGAGCCGGTTTTAAAAATTGGCGAATAGCCGCTCGTACAAAGGTCTGTTGGCGTTCAATTCGCCCAATATCGCCTTTGGCATCTTGACGAAACCGCAAATAGGATACTGCATCGTGCCCCATGAGTACTTGATTGCCTTGCGTAATACTAATGTCCAACTCCCCCGCTAGGTCTGAATAAGACAAGTCGTTGGCCACGGTAATTTCAATGCCCCCAATGCGGTCAATAAGCTCGGCTAGCTGGGTGCTATCAACTTGAATGTGATGATGAATGGGGATATTTAAAAAGTTAGATAATGTTTTTTTTAATAACGCAGTACCCCCACGCGCGTACGCATGATTAATTTTAGAAATTCCAACAGTCGGTATTTGGACACGGGTATCGCGTGGGATTGAGATAACACCGGTGCGTTTTCGAATAGGGTCTACATGCACCAGCATAATGGAGTCGGAACGTTGAGAATAATGATTGCTATCAATGCCAAAGACTAGAATATTAGTGCCGTGCACGGATTGATTGGGCATCCATGAGAATACGTGTTCGATAATAACAAACTGCGTTGCAAGGCCAATCCCAATGATTCCCACAAGCAGCCCCGTGAGACAGACGCTTATTAGCCAGATACTGCAGCTTAGCAGTCGACAGGTGGTAAATTTAAACGAGTAATAGATCATGGGGTATGCTATAAGCCAATATTGGGGCGCTTTCGATAATCATTAAAACAGGCTTGGGTCGCCCAAAAACAATTCTCGTCATGGGCATGAACCAAAAGCTGAGCAATAATAGCGGTGGCTTTGTCTAGGTTTTCATACGCAGCTTTTCGAACAGTGGCGGGCCATTCACCCATACGATTGGGTTCACAAAAATCAGCGACAAACAACACTTGAGCCAAGGGCTGCATGCGTGCTCGACCGGTTGTGTGCCAGCGCATGGCACTAAGTACTCGGGTGTTGGTGGTTATGGATAGGGCCTGGCGAGGGCCTACAAAGGCATGCCAAATTTTGGGGTAGCGATTATATAGAGACTGGCGGCATAGATCAGATGGAATCCCTTTGGCAGATAAAGTATCGGGGGTATCGTATTTGGCGTTGTCATGCAATAGGCCGGCGAGGTAGGCATCTTCGGGGTGCCCCAGTTCGTGAAAGATGGCCAGCTCATAAGCAAGTTCGGCTACGCGAAAACTATGGTCCGCCCGCTTTTCAGGCAATAAAGCCTGAACCCAGTCCCAAGCGGCTGCGCAAATGGGTGTGTTTATGGGCATGGCGGGGTAGAAGGCAGTGCTGTTTTTTGAATGAACTTTTCTTTTTTGAAAAAAATATCAGCAATAATTCGATCAACAATAAGCTTCACACTGTGATCCAGCTCGGTATTCGGGCTGTAGTCGGCTTTGGCCATATAATCAATACGTTCATCGCTTAGTAGTGCTGTGCACGCGTCTTTAGTGGTGGCGTCTTTATAAACGGCGATAGCATAGCCCTTGTTTCGGCGGGCAACACTCATGCAAGGCACATCGGTACTGCCATCCCCAATATAAATAATGTTTGAAAAGGGAATGGGCCGTTCGTCATAGGGCATCACATCATTAAGCGGGGCCCGAACATCTTCATGCCCTTTATTAATACGAAATAAGTATTGTGTTTTCGTGGTGTCATTGACAACAATGGTTGGAAACTTGGGTAAGCCATCGGTCGTACAAAAATAATATTCAGATCCAAACATATTTTCAAAGTGATGCCGAATTGTAATGCCGTCTAAAATATCTTTGAGCCCAGCTGATATAATGTAGTGCTTAACAGTTACCCGTCCATTGGATTTTTTTTGTACATAATGATTAATATTGTCAAACCATACAGATACTCCCGGGAAATAAGGGATTCCAGCTGCCAGTTCTCGCAACCGTTGCTGGGTGATTTTTCCACCGGATTTGGTCATTTTTTCAATAATTAATCGCATGTAAGTGAGCATGGGATCGGCTTTTAGTCGCTGGGCTTCCTCCGTGCATTCGTCCCAAAATGCAATGGGGTCTTCACCCAATTCAGGCAAAATCGTATATTCTTGCATGGCCTTGGGTGACAACGTTCCATCAAAGTCATAGACCAACGCAATGGTGGTTTGATGAAACGGAGTCTTCATGCTTTAGTACACATCCATATCGGGGTCAACATCGATTGCCCATTGGTTCATACCACCCGTCAGATTGTAGGTATCGGAAAATCCATACTCGGAAGCGAGCACTGCGGCCTGATGGCTGCGTCCCCCGCTTCGGCAAATAAATACAGTCGCTTGGTTCGGGTTCAGGCTGTCTAATTCAAGATTTAGATCGTTTAAGGGTATATGGGTACTCGTAGCAATTTGCCCATAGAGGAGCTCGTGTGATTCACGCACATCAATTAATACTAAATGCTCGCCTTTTTCTAGTCGAGATGCCAAATCTGTTACAGACAGTTCAGTCACCATAGTTATTTAACTCCTAATTATTATTTGCTATTGTTTAATGGAACAAATTATTTATACTTACTTGTCCATAATCACTGTATCGTGAAACTGTGTAAGGTGCAAGGTTGTTGCGAGTAAGCGATGTGAAACGTTGGGGGGCCGTTCGGTAATGAGCGCGGCTATTTAAGGCCGTGCTGTGAATCTGGTACTATGGTAACTTCGATGGAAACTATAAATCAACGAGCGCTGTTTGATTCAGCCGCGCAGCATATGAATCATGACCGGGCACTTTTCGATCAGAAGCCGGATTGTTTGGTGCACTATTATCGCTGGCCAATACCCTCCGTCACGTATACATACAAGCAAGCCCTTCCAGAAGACTTGGCGCCCATTGATCATGCCCAACGCTATACGGGTGGCGGAATGGTTTTTCATTGCCCAGGGGATATTGTCGTATGCTATGTGGCGGCGCTTGACCATTCGGATTTCCCTAAAAAATTAAAAGACAAGGTGGTGGTTGCTCAACGCCATATTGCAGCAGCGTTGACTGATTGTGGAGTTTCTGCGCAAGTGAATCCCAATCCAGGTCCGCGAAATTTAATGTTTTGCCAGGCCTATCACAGCCCCTATGAATTGTATTATCAGGGGGATAAAATTGTAGCCTTATCGCTTCGATGTAACCGGACTCATTTTATGATTCAAGGGATTATTCATATGCAGCCTACGCATCATTGGTTTGACTTGCCATCGGCCTATTCACCCGTTAGTGTTTCCGGGTTGCCGCAGGTCGATAGTGATGCGGTATTGGCGCGGCTATGGAGGTGATTGCCGGCATTGATGAAGCTGGGCGTGGGGCGTTGGCGGGGCCTGTGGTGGCCGCTGCGGTGGTGTTGCATGCGCCAGTAGTGGGGGTAGCTGACTCTAAAACGCTAACGCCCAAGCAACGGGCCGTTTTATATCAACAAATTGCCGCTCATGCAACCGTGGGTATTGGCTGGATGCATGCCCCAATTGTAGATCGGGTTAATATTTTACAAGCAACGCTTATGGCCATGCGTCAGGCCTTTAATCGCTTGGCTCAGCGGACAGCGACTATTCAACACATTATTGTGGATGGCAATCGCAGCCCGCAGTTACTGACAGACGCGCCTATTGACGCGATCATTCGTGGCGATCAAACAGAGCCCAGCATTGCCGCCGCGTCTATTGTGGCTAAAGTTGTGCGGGATCGATACATGCAGTATTTACATGCACGGTTTCCCAGTTACGGATTTATTCACCACAAAGGGTATCCAACGCAGGGTCATTGCCAGGCAATTCGCAATCAGGGAATGACCCGGGTGCATCGCCAATCGTTTCGAGTGCGATGACTCGGTATCGGTATGCGTTGGGCCAAGCCGGGGAATGGGTCGCGGTGCAGTATTTCCAAACGCATGGGTATCGGATATTAGCGCGTAATTTCCGGACACAGTTTGGGGAGGTGGATATTATTGTTCAGCCGATGGACGCACCGGATTTAGTGGTCATTGTAGAGGTTAAAACGTACCACACACTGCGCATTGACCCCATTTGGTCGATTACCAAAAGAAAATACCAGCGTTTGGTTCACATGGCCACTGTGTACCAAGGCATACACCAATGCGATGATTGTCAGTTTCGGTTTGACTTAGTCTTGGTTAAGGATGGCGCGGTTTACCGTCATATTGTGGCCATTGAACCGCCACCTAGCTGACCACAAGCCGCAATAATATCCTGGCCTTTGGGGTGCCGAATAGTGGCTCGGACACCACGGTTTTTAATTGTGTTTTCAATACGGTACAGATCAGACTCTGTCACCGGTTCATACGGAATAGAGGGGTGGGGATTAAGATTAATTAAATTAATTTTTGCATTTAAGTAAGTGCTGAGTCGACACAGCTCATCAATAGCGTCGGCGTCATCGTTGGTATTCTTGAGCAGGGTGTATTCTAAAGTTAATTTTCGATTGTGTTGCGTCTGATAGAGATGCAGTGTTTGGGCCACATCTAAAATAGAAAACCGTTTTTCGATGGGCATAATGGCGAGTCGTTTTTGTGGATTAGCGTGACCGACAGAAAAAGCTAAATTTAGGGTGATGGCGTGATCAATTAAATACTGAATGCCCGGAATAATACCCGATGTTGACACCGTAATCTTTCGTTTGCCAATTCCCATAGCTTTGGGATGATTTAAAATTTCAATGGCGGCTACAACAGCGTGAACATTGGCTAGGGGCTCACCCATGCCCATAAATACAAGGCGAGAAATGGGCGTGTCTTGATTCGCGAGTACAACCTGCCCAACAATTTCATCAACAGTTAAGTTTCGGCTCAAGCCCATAGTGCCAGTCACGCAAAACCGACACCCGATACCGCATCCACATTGGCTGGAGACGCATAGCGTATACCCACTTTTTTCTTTGAGAACCACGGATTCAATGACTTGGTTGTCGGCGAGCTGAATGGCGTATTTAGTAGCGGATTTGTCGGCAGCAACTTGCTTGTCAACACGATGCAATGGGGTTAGGGAATAGTGCTCATTAAGCCATGTTTGGGTGGCTTTTCCAATATTTTTCATATGCTCGATAGTGGAGGCGTGGTGCTGATATACCCATTGCAAGACTTGCTCGCACCGATAGGCGGGCTGACCAGAGGTAATAAATTGTTCACGCAATATATCGGGATGAATGCCTAGCAATGATTGTTTAGTTGTCATTAGTCTATCTAGTATACCAGTGTCTGGAGATATTGCCCAAGGGGACGGTGTAGAGACGATTGAAAAAATAGGCGTTAAGCTGGTTATTTAACTCTCTGTATAAGCCCCCCTAGTGACTATGAATTTCTGATTATACTAACTGGTGAAGATCAGGAATCATACTACAGTTGACTATGCCCTGTTCTTGGTTTTTTTAAACATTGTTTGGTACAATGAAATCCAGTAATGCTCCAAAATGCTAATTTATGTTATGCCAATATTGAGTTGGCAGCCGCGACCCGGGATACAGTCGCTGTCTTTGCGAGACGTTCGTTTCAGCCGGGAGATTTGATTGAGCGAGCCCCTTATACAGTAGCTGGGACAGTAGCCGGGAATCAGCCCACGCGATATAGTGCCTATTCGATATACCATTCGCCGGTAGACCAATGGATCACTTTGTTGGGATTTGGGAATTACTATACGGTTCATAATTCAGCGAATGCCCGGCTGGCGTTTCATACAAAAATGCCTGAAAAACCAGAAAATCAATATGTGGATATTATTGCAGATCGCTTGATTGAGCCCGGACATGCGATTGTATTACCCCCGGCAGCGAGCACCCCGGTCATGCCGACTAATCTTATGGCATACTATGCCAATATTTGTATTGACCAATCGCCATTGGGTGGGCGTGGTGTATTTGCAAAAAAAGAATTCAAAGAGAATGAAATTATCGAAATTGCGCCGTACATTAAAGACAATGCGCACAAAACGGGCACCGGGTTTGGGTATAATGTGTTTTCAAGCACAATTTCGGGTGATTCCGATATATTTGTTATGGGGTATGGTTCTTTGTACAACCACAGCGGTCAGCCAAATGTGTATTATGAGTTGTATATGCCAGAGTTAGCGGTTCCATACGCACAGTTTTATGTGTATAAAGCCAAAGTCCCAATTGCAGCGCATGCAGAATGTTGCATTAGTTACGGGGAGTCGTATTGGGAAAGTCGTGGCGAAGAATTAAAAAATAAGGATGCAAGTACATGAAGACCTATTACCAATTATGTTTAGTGGGCATCTTACCGTTGGCCATTTGCGCTAGCATTTCCGGTCTTTCTAATCCAATATGTTTATTTGTTGCTTGCTTATGGCTAATGCTAGTGTGGTGGTCAACCGAAGTGGTGCCGCTTGCCGTAACGGCCTTAGTGCCCATTATTTTATTTCCAATTTTGGGAATTATGGACATGGGGGCTGTAACCAGCAACTATGCGAAGCCAATTGTCTTTTTATTTATGGGCGGATTTTTTATTGCCAAATCCCTTGAGGTTTGGGGGCTGCATCGTCGAATAGCCTTTATTATTGTATCTATTTGCCCGGGGTCTCCGCGCGGTATATTGGCCGGGTTTATGGTAGCCACGGCCGGCTTGTCAATGTGGATTTCCAATACAGCCACGACTATTATGATGGTTTCAATTGGCCTGTCTGTTGCCAACTATCTAACGGATTCAGCAGACTTAGACCGGTCGGTAGCGGTGCGTATTAATACAACTATTATGCTAGGTATTGCGTACGCGGCATCAATTGGCGGGTCTTCAACGCTAATTGGTACGCCACCCAATTTATTTTTGGCCACATTTTTACAAGAGCAGTACGGTATTGTATTGGATATGGCGACATGGATGCGCTACGGAATTCCGTATTTGTGCATTATGTTGCCATTAGCGTGGGGGTACTTAAGCTGGACAATGGGCCCCGTTCGATCCCAATCCTTTGATAATCTTAAACAGGTAATTCATCAGCAGTTAGTATCGCTGGGTTCGATTTCTCCGGAAGAAAAACGCGTGCTCATCATTTTTATGATTACCGCCATTGCTTGGATTGGCCGGCGGTTTATCAATGACTGGCTAGGGGGCACTATCGTGTCCGATACTACCATTGCGATGGTAGGGGCAATGGTTTTATTTCTGTGGCCAGTTATGCCTAAAGGAGGGGAGCGAAAAAAGCGTACATCGCTATTAACATGGGATCAAGCACAAACGATTCCATGGGGTGTTTTGTTGTTGTTTGGGGCTGGCTTAAGCATTGCGAATGGGGTGTCTGAAACGGGCTTGCAAGCATTAATTATGGGGCAATTATCGATTGTCGATCACTTGCCGATTTGGACCTTGGTGGCCGGCCTAACGATTGCTACGTTGGCGATTACAGAAATCAGTTCAAATCTAGCCTCTATTGCGATGCTGCTGCCACTCGTAACTGCCATTGCGATGCAGGTGGGCGCTCCGTTGCTGCTTATATGTGTGCCGGTTACCTTGGCTGCCTCTGCCGCATTTATGTTGCCAATATCCACCCCACCCAATGCTATCGTCTTGGCGTATCGGCCGTTAACCATTCGCATGATGGTGTCCCGTGGGGTTGTGCTTAATATTGTGTCAATAATTAGCATTTTAGCCGTTATGGCTATATTGTAATTGCCGAAGCAAGTCATTTTTGGTAAAATTCTAATAGATTAAAGCTTAATTAAAATTGAAAAGTAGAGAGTAGTAATAATGACAACGCATATTCGTAAAGAAATAGAAGAAACAAAGGGGTATTCATTGGCGGTTGCGGGGGTTCCTGCCAGTGGCATTCAGACGTTGGATATGCCCAAGCACTGTGTGGTGTGCCCGTCCGCTATCCCGTATATAAAGCCTAAGCTAGTTGTCAAAGATGGGGACTCTGTTCAGAAAGGGGCTGTTTTATTTTATGACAAAGCCCGCCCCTCTAATCACTATGTAGCTCCGGTTTCCGGGTATGTTAGTGCGATTGAGTATGGGCCACGACGTGTGATTGATGCTATTCGTATTGACGTAGACACCAGTATAGAGCCAGTTAAAAACCCCGCGCATACGGAGTCTTCCATTCAGGAGCTAAGTCGCGACGTTATTGTTTCATTGTTAGAAAAAGGGGGGCTTTGGCGTGTGGTTAAGCAGCTTCCATTTCGTGTAACAGCGCCGTCATCCGAAGTGCCGCCATCGATTATTATCGCGCTGGGGGATAACGAGCCCCATAGTCCGTCTGCGTCAACAGTATTGGCCGATCGAGACACGGAGATTCGAGCCGGGATTTTAGCCTTGAAAAAGTTATCGCCTACAGTGCATGTGGTTGCGCATCAATCGGATACAACAACCCAGCATATGTTGTCCGATTTAATTACCGTACAAGCGAAGGGTGATTTCCCATCCATGGACCCGGGAGTTGTGTTGCATGGCATTAAGCAATCGGCTGATGAGAACTCAGCGTGGTATGTTCACTATCAAGATGTGATTCGTATTGGACAGTTGTTGCTAACGGGGGAATACCCGTCTGAAATTGTTAGTGTTGTAGCCGGTCCATTGGTAAAAAAACCAGAGCATATCCGTTCAATTGAAGGGGTTCTTTATAAGCATATTTTGACTCAATTGCCATCAGACAATGCTCGGTATATATCCGGTGGGGTCTATACGGGTCGTTTAACCACTCGAGAAGGGGCTTTGAGTTATGGTGAGTATTCGGTGCATGTGCTGCCTGAGCGATACGAGCGCGAACTGTTGCATTTTTTTATGCCGGGTGCACAAAAACCCAGTTATTTCAGAACATTTGTATCGGCATTGTTACCCAAAAAGCAAACAGAAGCGGCTACAAATTTAAATGGGGGCGTGCGCGCATGTATTGCATGCAGTGCTTGCCCAGACGTATGCCCAGTGGGTATTTTGCCGCAATTTCTAGCAAAAGCGTTGTACAACAATGACATTGAGGGGGCTGTCGAATTGGGGCTTTTGGATTGTGCCGAATGTGGGCTGTGCTCACATATTTGCCCATCTAAAATTGAGCTGACCGCAATATTTAAAAATGCAAAACAGCGATTGTATAAGGAATCCACAGTATGAAGAAACACATAGAAAATCTGTTCCATAGTCTTGAACAGCACGTAAAGCCCGGGAAAAAGTACGCAGCGTTATACCCCTTGTTTGAGGCATTTGAAAGTTTTGCCCTGTCTGTTCGAACGGTGGCGCAGCAAGCGCCCTTTATTCGGGACTTTATTGATACTAAGCGATATATGAATCTTGTGATTTTATCAATGCTTCCGTGTTTGATTTTTGGTATTTTTAACATTGGATATCAATCCCATCTAGCCGCAGGTTTGCCTCTAGACTTTATACCAATGATGGGGGTTGGATTATTGCGCGTAGTGCCGTTGCTAGCGATCTCGTACGGTGTAGGCTTAGGCTGGGAGTTTTTAAGTGCTATTATTCGTGGGCATGAGGTGTCTGAGGGTTATTTAGTTAGTGCGATGCTGATTGTATTAACATTGCCACCCACAATTCCCTTGTGGCAAGCCGCAGTGGGGGTTACGTTCGGTGTTATTGTTGGTAAAGAAGTATTTGGCGGAAGTGGCCGGAATTTTTTGAATCCAGCCTTAACGACCCGCGCATTTCTGTTTTTCTCATTCCCAGCTCAGTTGAGTGGCGATACCGTTTGGACTTACCTTATGGTAGGTAAAGATCAATTAATTGATGGGTATAGTGGCGCAACCGCCTTGGCGGTTGCGGCCAATGCAACGGGGTCCGTCACCGATGCGTTATCCACGGCTGGATTTACAGTGTCCCAGCTGTTTCTTGGGTTGGTTCCAGGTAGTATTGGTGAGACATCCACGCTACTAGTCCTGGCAGGCGCTGCTTTTTTACTGCTCACTGGGGTTGCGAGTTGGCGGACTATGGTGGGGAGCGTGATTGGTTTGCTGGCTATGAGTGGGTTGCTAATGGGCTTTTCGACAGAGGCATCGCTTCCTTTTTTGAGTCTGCCACCCCATTGGCATATGGTTATGGGTAGTTTTGCGTTTGGAACAGTTTATATGGCTACCGATCCCGTGTCGTCCCCAAGTTTACACGCATCAAAGTGGTTGTATGGTATCATGATTGGCGTGTTAACAGTTATTATACGCTGTGTAAACCCGGCATATCCAGAAGGGGTTATGCTCGCTATTTTATTAATGAATGTATTTGCGCCGGCGTTGGACCATTTATTCTTACAACGCCATATCAAAGGACGGATTCCAAATGTCATCTAATACGAAATCATTTATGTTTGCATTTATTATGTGTTGTGTGGTTGGCTTGTTGCTTACCTTAGCAGCGGAAGGCCTTAAACCCCTTCAGGCCCGCAATATGTTGGTGGACCAGCAGAAAAACATCTTGCGTGCTTTGGGTGTTATGCAAGCCTCCGATAAGTGGGATAAAGATCAGGTGCTGTCCGTGTACACCAACACAGTAGAGTCTTTGTATGTGGATGAAGCTGGACAACCGGTTTCTGAGGCAGTGACGGATGGGTTGCCCATGTATGTCATTCGCAAGGCAGGCGCTATCCAACGGTATGCCGTTCCCTTCAAGGCTTATGGGTTATGGAGTTGGATTCACGGCTATATTGCATTGGATGGCGATGCCAGTACGGTAGTGGGTATGTCTGTGTATAAACATGCTGAGACTCCGGGTTTGGGTGGGGAGTGTGATAAGCCATGGTTTTTGAACCAATTTATTGATAAAAAAATTCGAAAACCAAATGGGGAGTTGGTATCGATTGGTGTTGTAAAAGGAAAAGTCGGGGATACGATTGCCTCTGATCAACAAGCGTATTATGTGGATGGTATGAGCGGGGCAACGATTACGGGTGTCGGGATTGATCGAGACTTACGCACAACATTACAACAATATGAAGGGTTTGCGGGGATTTTACTGAAGGAAAAACAATCATGAAGCTATCAAAAACAGCCGCTTATAAAACATTTACAGAGCCGCTAGTATCCGCCAACCCCATTTCAGTGGCGGTTTTGGGGATCTGTTCAGCCTTAGCCGTCACGACTCAGGTTTTGCCGTCAATAGTCATGATGCTGGCCATGACGTTTGTATTGGCGTCATCCAATGTAGTGATTTCACTATTGCGGAATTATATACCTAAAAATATTCGAATTATCGTTGAACTGGTCATAATTGCTTCGTTGGTTATTTTGGCGGATCAGTTACTCAAAGCATTTTTGTATGATGTTAGTAAGCAATTATCGGTATTTGTATCACTGATTGTCACCAATTGTATTATTATGGGACGAGCAGAAGCCTTTGCGCTGGGCAATGGCCCCTGGTTATCGTTTTGGGACGGGTTGGGAAATGGGCTAGGATATGGTTATATTTTGGTTGTCGTTTCAGCCTTTCGGGAGTTGTTGGGTGCCGGTTCTTTGCTGGGTATTCAAATTGTTCCAGACGCTGCGTATGCGGCTGGGTACGTTGATATGGGGCTTATGGTATTGGCTCCGGGTGTATTTATTACAATTGGTTTATTGGTGTGGTTGCAAAATAAGTGGACGGGTCGGTAAATGGAAGCATTAATTAGTTTATTTGTAGAATCAGTTTTTATTAACAATATTTTACTCGCGCTTTTTTTAGGCATGTGTACATTCTTGGCGTGTTCAAAAAACATTTTTACTGCCCACAAGTTGGGTTTAGCGGTTATTTTTGTGCTAAGCATTACCGTTCCAACCAATTGGTTGATCAATCATTTCTTATTATCTCCGGGTGCATTGGCGTGGATGGGGTTGCCAACCGTTGATTTGAGTTTTTTACATTTGGTGGTCTTTATTGCAACGATTGCTGCCATGGTTCAAATTGTAGAAATGGTTATGGAGCGTTATGATCCCGCGTTACACAGCTCATTGGGAATATTTTTGCCATTAATCGCTGTAAACTGTGCTATTTTAGGGACATCGCTATTTATGCGTGAGCGGCAGTATAATTTTTCCGAGTCGGTTGTGTTTGGTCTGGGTTCTGGAATCGGTTGGTATCTAGCGATTGTTGCGATGGCGGCGGTTCTTCAGAAGTTGCGATATGCAGATTTACCCAAGGGCTTGGATGGATTTGCCATTAATATGATTACAACCGGGTTAATAGCAATGGCCTTTATGGCATTTGCGGGGATAAAATTATCATGATTACATATGTAGCTAGCTTTCTAGTGTTTACAGGTATTATTATGTTACTGGTTTTAGTATTGTATATTATTCAGACGCGTGTCGTTCAAACAGCCGACTGTTTGGTTTTAATTAACGGTGATGCAGACAAAAGCCCCACAGTGGCATCGGGTACTAATTTGTTAACAGCCTTATCCGATGAGAAAATCTTTATTCCATCGGCATGTGGTGGAGGCGGAAGTTGTGCCATGTGTAAAGTACAGGTGTTGGAAGGGGGCGGGGATGTGCTGCCCACGGAGTTACCGCATTTATCCTTAAATGAACGCAAAAATAATGTGCGATTGGGTTGTCAGGTCAAAGTCAAATCCGATATTAAAATTAAAATACCCGATGAGATTTTTAGCATTCAAAAATTTACTTGCGAAGTCGTGTCCAATGAGAATGTGGCTACATTTATTAAAGAGCTTGTTCTGAAACTTCCTAAAGGGATGGCGTTTGATTTTACAGCCGGTGGGTATATTCAAACCTATATTCCACCGTATGATTTATCATTTCAATCATTTGATATCGAAGATGAATACAAAGACGAATGGAATAAGTATAATTTATGGGACTTAAATGCGAGCAATGACGAAGAAGTCTTTCGGGCCTATTCAATGGCGAGTTACCCGGGCGATGACAATGTAATTATTTTGAATGTCCGCATTGCCACCCCGCCACCCGGGCAGGATGTCTTGCCAGGGATTGGGTCGTCGTACATATTTAACCTAAAGCCAGGAGATACCATTGAGTTAAGTGGTGCCTATGGAGACTTTTTTGCCAAAGATACCGACAGAGAAATGTGTTTTATTGGTGGCGGAGCGGGTATGGCACCCATGCGCAGTCATATTTTTGACCAGCTCAAACGATTAAGTAGTAACCGTCGAATCACGTTTTGGTATGGGGCTCGGTCGCGGCGTGAAATGTTTTACGATGATGAGTTTAAAGCGTTGGCAAAACAGAATCCCAACTTTACGTACCACGTCGCATTATCCGATCCTCAGGCTAACGATAAATGGGATGGATACCAAGGGTTTATTCATAATGTACTAAAAAACGAGTATTTGGATAAGCATGATGATCCTACAGAAATCGAATATTATTTGTGTGGACCACCCATGATGCTGTCTGCATCAATGGGCATGCTTGACGCGATTGGTGTTGAAACTGAGATGATTGCATTTGATGATTTTGGCTAGTTAATGGGAAAAACAGCCGCCGCGACGCGTGCGATGAGTCTGACAAGGCGATATGCCATGAATCGATGGCGGATTGGATTTATTCTATTATTTTTTGTCCTTGTCTTGTATTTTTGGCCCCGGGAAACAGTGATACAGGGTCAGACAATGGGTACGACCTATCAAATTAAGTATTGGTCTCGACGGCCGTATCTCAAAGCAGGCATTGCACGCACCAGCGCTGCTGAGCTGGATCGGTTGGTACAAATTTTCTCAACGTATCACGCTAATACGGAGATTCAAAAACTAAATCAATCGGGGGGCACGCATACTCTGTCACCGGACATGCAAGTTGTGCTGGAAACAGCCTTGGCTATTGCCAAGAAAACTCACGGCGCTTATGACATTACAGTGGAGCCTTTGTATGCATTGTGGGGGTTTAAAGATCACGCCATTCAGGTGCCATCAGCAGTGGCTATTCAACGCACCCGTGCCCGTGTTGGGTACCAACAATTAAAGTTAGTCGGCAATCAATTAACTAAGCCTGAGCCGGTGCAGTTGGATGTGTCATCATTAGCCAAGGGGTATGCGGTGGATCAATTGGCTGAATTAGTAGCCGATCGTGTCAATAACTTTATGATTGAAATAGGGGGAGAAGTTGTGGCACGTGGGCAATCACTGCGCAAGCAGGCGTGGGTGGTTGGCATTGAGGATCCCCATCAGCCGGGTCGTGTAAAGCAGCCGGTATCATTATATAACGAAGCGCTGGCGACCAGTGGTACATACCGAAATACCACCACAATTGATGGTAAAAATTATGCGCATGTGCTGGACCCACGCACAGGGTACCCCGTGCAGCTGGGCATTGACTCAGTATCGGTTAAAGCCCCAACGTGTATGCTAGCTGACGCGTGGGCTACTGCCTTGTTGTTAATTAAACCGGACGATGCACACGCACTTGTCCCAGATACTCTACGCATCTATGACTAAGGGTTTAAACGGGGATACCAATCGGGACCGAATGGTATCGCGGCATCTAAACAGGCAGACGCAATGGGTTGAATCCATGGCATGGTGTATCGAATAATCGCCGATTCTTGAAACCCGGGGGTTTCAAGCGCAAGAAAAACAACCAGACACGGGATCATAATACCCAATCCTTTAATACCACCCAAGACCCCACCGAGAATGCGGTTTACAGGCCCCAAGGCCGTTAAATGAACGATGCGATGCAACAGCATACCCAGTCCCATGACACTTAATAAAATAAGGGCCCAAATGACAATAAAGCCAGCAATCGCCTGATAGTCAGGAGGGATTCGAAAAATAGACCCCAGGTGATGCCCCAGCCCAGCATGATACCGACTAGCAATATACAGCCCCCCTAAAATGGCACTAATGTCAGTTAATTGACGCAAGCATCCCCGACGAATTCCTAGAACACAAAAAAACCCAAGAACCCCAAGAATAATATAGTCAATCAGTGTCACGCGTTGAAAGTGGCCCGGAATTTTCGCAACGATTCTTTCACTGAATCATCATGAATGGCAATCATTTCCATAGCTAGAATAGCTGCGTTTTTAGCCCCGTTGACGGCCACGGTTGCGACGGGAATTCCTGGCGGCATTTGAACAATGGACATTAGCGCATCCAAGCCATCAAAGCTGGAGCGAATGGGCACCCCAATGACGGGGGTGGTTGTTGTGTAAGCGGCCACCACGCCGGGCAAATGCGCAGCCATGCCAGCAGCGGCAATAATCACACTGCTGGTGGCCTCAAACTCAGCCACTAAGGCTTTAACTTTGTCTGGATTTCGATGCGCCGATGCAACATGCAAGTCGTTGGCAATGCCATACTCGGTTAAAAATTCACTGGCTTTTTCCATCACGGGCAAGTCCGACTTGGATCCCATAATAATGCCGACGTGTGGTTTTGTTTGTGTCATGTGGCGTACTCCTTAATTATATACTATTAGTTTTTATGCTTTGCTCTAAGCTAACCGTTACTTAATAACTGGGATCTAGTATATCAACAATGAATGCCTGTCGCCAACTTATCAACACTGAAATGCTGGCTTAACCAATTAGAAAATTGATTACGAATGGTCGGCATGGAGTAGCGGGTATTGGGGTTTGTTACGGTGCAATTAGCAATCAATGCCGGTATTGTTTTGACCAGATTGGCTGGCCACGTGCGTAGTCGTATGCCCTGACGATCATGAATAAGAATAAACACGCTTTTTATCGCTTCGCCTAAGCCATAACTGTCAATTTTGGTTAGATCTTCGGGGACTTTGGATGAACATGTCCGATACGCCATGGCTTCCGGTGGGCAATGGGATCCGCCCGTGATACTGGGGCATGGGTTAGTGCCATTGCGTTCAATCCAAATGCCAAAATCACTAATAATTCCGGAAAAAGACGGGATGTCCATGAGTAAATTATCCAGTTTAACGTCGTTGTGGATTATCTGATTATTGTGCATATACACAAGGGCATCTGAAACGCCTAAAAAGACAGTAGCAAAAATTGAGGGATCACTCATTTCGACTGTTTGAGAATTAATGGGCCGGTAGTAGTTCATAATCAGTACCAATGGTCGCTTGGGCGGTTTAATGGGGTCCTCAATAAAAAAGCATCCCCATACTTTGACAATATTGGGATGCGACAAGCGTTGGTATGCCGCGAGTTCTCGCCTAGTGCTCAGGTAATCATCGCGAGTTGTTTTTTTAACCGCCACATCAGTATTTTTTTTTTGAGTATTAATAAAAACCCCACTTCGGACACGGCCATAAGCGCCCCGCCCATAGGTTTCTGTATTGGTGAATAGAAACCAACCCTGAGGGACTGTGACGTAGCGGTAGCCGGCGGGCTTGTGGTTAGAATTGGCAAGCGGAGTGGCCTCAGACCGGCGACTAAGGGTGTGCGGTATGCTGGGCGGCGAGGGGGAGTCTAGACCCGGTGGATGGACCGAGCTCTTTGTCTGTGAATGCGGGGCGCCGAGCCGCCTACAATCACGGGCACTGGGTGGCGGGGGGTTAACGGTACCAGACATAGGCTGATATACTAAACCCAATGACAACAATAAATCAACCCGGGTTTTTCGGCGAGTATGGGGGGCAATATGTCCCTGAGACATTAGTCCCAGTGCTGGCCCACTTGACCCAAGCGATGACGGATATTCTAGAGACCCCCTCATTTAAACGCGAACTGGCCGATTATTACACCCATTACATTGGCCGGCCGTCGCCGGTGTATCACGCCAAACGCTTAACAGAGTATTGTGGAGGGGCGCAAATTTTTTTCAAACGCGATGAGCTGAATCACACGGGTGCGCATAAAATTAATAACTGTGTGGGCCAGTTGCTGCTGGCCAAACATATGAAAAAAAAACGGATTATTGCTGAAACCGGTGCCGGGCAACACGGTGTGGCAACCGCTACAGTCTGTGCGTTGTTTGGCCTGCCGTGTGTGGTATATATGGGGGCCAAAGATATTGAACGCCAAAAGCCCAATGTGAGCCGCATGCGGTTGCTGGGCGCAACTATTGTGCCTGTTACTGCGGGCCAAGGAACCCTAAAAGATGCCATGAATGAAGCCATTCGGGATTGGGTGGCTAACGTGGACACAACCTATTATGCCATTGGTACAGCGGCCGGTCCGCATCCATACCCTACACTAGTGCGTCATTTTCAGTCTGTTATTGGCCAAGAAGTTAAAACGGCATTTCAATCCCAATTCAACGCATTGCCAGATACCCTGGTGGCTTGTTTGGGGGGTGGGTCAAATGCGATCGGCTTGTTTGCGCCATTTTTGGAGGACTCCACTGTCAATTTAGTCGGCGTTGAACCCGAGGGGGCTGCCCCGCTGGCCTATGGTAAGCCAGGCGTTTTGCACGGGAATAAAACCTATTTGCTGCAAGACGACAACGGGCAAATTGCGAGTACGCATTCAATTTCAGCCGGCTTGGATTACCCCGGTATTGGGCCGGAACATAGTTGTTTGAAGGATACCGGTCGGGTTACGTATACTACCGTAACCGATTCAGAGGCCTTGGATGCCTTTCAACTGTGCGCCCAGTACGAAGGGATTATTCCAGCTCTGGAACCGGCCCATGCCTTAGCTCATGTGCTGAAATTAGCCCCAACACTGGCCCAATCGCACCGCCTGGTTATGAATTTGTGTGGGCGTGGGGATAAAGATTTGGATGCTGTCGCCAATCATTTGGGGTGGACGGCGTGAGCATGCGTATTGCGACGGCTTTTCAGACGCACAAAAAATGCGTCATTCCCTTTATCACGGCCAACTTCCCGTCTCGAGAGGTGTTTTTAGATATTTTATACCAATTACCCGAGTATGGCGCTAGTATGATTGAAATTGGGATTCCATTTTCAGACCCAATGGCCGATGGCCCGGTTATTCAAGCCACCAGCTTTCAAGCCATACACGCCGGGTTTTCAATTGGAGAGCTTCTAGCAGACATTAAAAAATTCCGTAGTCAACAGCCCCAAATCCCCGTGATTCTAATGAGCTATACCAACCCTGTAATTCAATACGGTGATACCCGTTTTTATACGGATGCTCAGTCGGCTGGTGTAGACGGGGTTTTGCTCGTGGATCGAGCCACCAGTGCCGTGCCCAATTATTCCCCCTGCGTTGCCGATATTCGTCTAATCGCGCCAACGACATCTCCGGACCGGTTCCATGCCATTCATGCACAGGCTAGTGGATTTTTGTATTATGTGTCCGTGACGGGTGTCACCGGGACTCAAACACCAGATCCTCAGGTCATTGCGACACATTTAGCGGAATTAACGCCCAAACGATTGCCAATGGTCATTGGGTTTGGTATTCAGTCGGTTGCGTTGGCTACAGCCATGGCTGCATTGGCGGATGGGGTGGTTGTGGGATCCAGTTTTTTAAAGCCGTTATTAGCTGATTCAGGATCAGCGGTAGTGCAGCAGCAACTTCAGTATATCCGCGCAATTTCTGAGTCAATTGCTTGACAAAATGTCATTGGTTTTGATAGGATTTCACCATTGGAGGACATGTAATAAAAAAACAGGGTAAAGAACAACACAGTATTAACGATCAAATTTCATACAGAGAAGTTAGACTTATCGATAAAGCTGGAAAACAATTGGGAGTATTTCCTATTGAGCAAGCCAAGCGCATGGCAAAAGATGCCAGACTGGATCTGGTTTTGGTGGCGGACAAAACAAAACCGGTCATTTGCAAGCTTATTGATTATGGTCAATTTCGATACGAATCCCGTAAGAAAAAGAGCCAAAGCAAAACAATTAAAGACGTTTTAAAAGAAGTGAAAGTCAGTTCTAAAATTGCGGATGGCGATTATAAAGTTCGCTTGAAACGTGCACACGACTTCTTGGCTAAAGGATATAAAGTTAAAGTCTCATTATTTTTTAGGGGCCGTGAGATTGTTCACTCTAGTTTAGGCGTAAACGTAATGAAACGGTTTATTGACGATAGTATTGACTATGGCAAACCTTTGTCAAATGATATAAAATTATCAGGAAGAAACCTAAGCGTGGTATTAGCCCCGCAAAAAAAATGAGACCGCAACAGTAGAAACAAACAGAAAGGAAATTAAATAATGGCAAATAAACAAAAAACCAATCGATCCGCATTAAAGCGGTTTAAACTTAAAAAGAAAAAAAATGGTGGGGTTGCCTTGATTCGAAATAAAGTTGGGCGTCGACATATGATGCGCAATAAAACAAAAAAAACAAAACGGCAGGGTCGTGCAGCTATGGAGGTTGTGAGCTCAGACTTTAAAAAAGTGGCGTTGTTGTTGAACTTATAAAGGAGATAAACGATGGCACGAACAAAACGCGGCAATGTCGCACGAAAGAAACGAAAAAAAATACTAGCACAAACCAAAGGGTTTCGCGGAGGGTTATCGAAGCTAATTCGACCAGCCAAACAGGCGCTATTGCATGCCCTAAGCAATCAATACCGTGACCGTCGGAAACGGAAAATACAGTTTCGTCAACTATGGATTGGCCGTATTAAAGCCGGTTTACGCTCTCATAACTTATCGTATTCCATATTTATAGGAAAGTTAAATCAAAGCAGCATTCAGATTAATCGAAAAATGCTAGCGGAACTAGCCGTTCATAATCCAGAAACATTCGAAGCGGTGGTTATGGAAGCCAACGCATGATTGAGCTTCAGGTGGGTGGCTTGGGGTTTGACCCCAAAAGCATGTCACCCATTGTGCTCTTGAGAGATCAGGAAGAACGCAACTTTTTACCCATTTGGATTGGGATGTTTGAGGCCGCAGCCATTGCTATGGAACTGCAAAGCTTTAAAACACCCCGGCCCATGACCCATGATTTGTTGGCCAATACGATTAAAGCGTTGGGGGCTGAGGCTGAGAAAGTGGTGATTACTCATATTGTAGATAATACATTTTATTCTGAAATCAGTTTAGTTCAAAATAATAACGCTTTAATTTTGGATTCCCGGCCAAGCGATTCCATTGCCATTGCCGTTCGGCTGAATATTCCCATATATGTATCCGAGTCGGTGATGAGTACAGCCAAAATGGTCAATGTAGAAAAAGACGAAAAAGAAGCACAGAAGTTTAAAGACTTTATTGACAATATTAATCCCGATGACTTTAAAAAGCATTTGGGAAACGACTGATACGCAACTTTTTACATTGTATTAACGATAAATAGTATATAAGAAAGTTTAATGCACCCCAGGTAGGGGGAATAGTGCTTCTATGAAGTGGTATCAGGAGGTGTGGTGACTCAATTTATTAACAACAGTGTTGTCGAGCGATCGGATGACTGGGCATACCAGACAGTCGATCAAATCATTCAGCAATCGCTATCGGTCATACAAGATCCGGATGAAGCGGCGGTGGCTCAACGTGTATCAGGGGTTTCGGTGGATACGGCTCATGTTTCGAGTGAGTCGGCCGCGTCAGATAATAGCACGGAAGACACCAGGGTATGGCGCAGCTTTATTTTGGATACCATTCACCGGACGGTAACGGAGTTGGGGCAGGCATATGGGGTGGACACGGCATCGGTGAATCATATTCAACGCGTCTTGTCAGAAACGCGTGCGTTGGATCAGGTTCAGGTCTCATCCGAGTGGTCTAAGTCCAGTGCGGATCGGGTTGAAGCGACGATTGTTCGGGCAACCCAGCGGGCCTTACTGGACCATCGCTTGGCAGCGTTGGGTATTGTGCCGTATACAGCGCCACCATCGGCGTCGGCCATTTTGTATCCCAGCGGGGGGGCTCAGATTCCGGTTTCGGCGGTGTCAGTATCCATGGCATCGGTGGATACAACCGTGCTTCAACTGGCTCGGGAAGCGGCGCCATCGGTATCGGGCCCCTTGGCGTTGGCGGATTGGATTGCCCTTGCCCAATCAATTTCGAGTGGGTTGTCGGTTGTGGATGCGCCGGACTATGCGCAATCAGTCGCGGTGATGCTGGGGGTGAATGCGGCTGGTGAGTCGGTCTTGGGGTTGGTATTTCCAGACGCAGAGGGTGTTCAGAAATTGATTGCCCAGGTGCATCTGGTGCATCTGGATACGCCGCTGGAGTCCCTACAGGCGTCGGGCATTCAGCCGGCCATTTTGCGCTATTCGGATACGGCCATGGTGGTGGATGGGCCCATCCAGGGCATGGGGTCGAGCTTCGTGGATGGCACGCCGGTTGTTTCGTCGGCCATTGCGGTGGACACGGGCCGGTTGGGGCAGGTGATTGCCACGGAGCAAACGCAGGGTCGCAACCCCATGGACTTTATTGATCCGGATGCAGCGGTGGTTGTGGATCTTGTTAACGACTGGCAGGCATCGGGGTATGTCCAGTCCGGGATGACCGAAACGGAGATTATTGCCGCGGTGCATCGGTATGTGGCGGATAAAATACAGTATCAATCGGATGTGGGGGACCAGTGGCAGACAGTTGCGCAGACGCTGGCTCGGGGTGCGGGTGACTGTGAAGATATGGCTATTTTGGTGGCGTCGTTGGCGGCTCGGGCGTTGCATGCGGTGGGGATGGATGATTTGGCCGAAACGGTCCGGCTCGAAGCGGGGTTGATGGCGGATGGCTCGGTCGGGCATATGGTCGCCCGTGTGGGCGAGCAGTGGGTGGTGGACGCCACACAGGCGGTGGCGATTCAGGATCGCACGGCAGTCGCCATGGATAGCGTGTATGTGCTGGGTATGAACGGCGTTCAACAAACGGGCCGGTTGGATCA
>DJIL01000037.1 GCA_002433595.1 bacterium UBP8_UBA6595
TGTTTGTATAGGTGCACTTGTTAAATTATCTCATGATTGACTGTATGCGATCAACATGTGCTTTGAATAATATTGACTTGGGGGGCAGTTTACTTAATGTTTATTGAATATGCCTGAGTATTCTGGTGGGCGATGAAGGGCTTGAACCTACGACCCCATCCTTGTAAGGGATGTGCTCTCCCAACTGAGCTAATCGCCCGAAAATCGGTAATGCTACTAGAAGCAGCTTGTGAATTTGATTATAGTGTATTGAAATCCAAACGTCTACACTTTATTTTTTAGCGGGTCGTCGACCGGTATTTAAAATTTGTCAAAAGCGGCGGGTTCGGGAGGGTTCGTTCGAGTCATTTCTTGCATGACTTTCGAAGTTTGGTGTACAATAATATATTCAATTTTAACTGGAGGATTTAAACACTATGGCACGAAAATGTAAATTATCAGGAACAGGTGGAATGGCCGGAAACCGCGTCAGTCACTCAAATAGAAAAACACGGCATGTCCAAGATGTAAACTTGCAAAACACTTGGATTTACGATCCCGAAACAAAACAACGGTTTCGATTGCGTGTATCAACCAGCATGATGCGGACACTATCCAAACATGGTAGCCTCTCAGCCTACTTGCGAAAACAACGAAAAAAAGCCAAATAACCCCGTGTTTCGGCATCAATTATCCGTTCGGCTTTACGATACAGACGCCGCCGGAGTTTTGTATTTTGGCAGTCAGTTTCGGTTGGCCCACGATGCCTTTGAAACGTTCATGGCTCAGCACGGCTTTCCCATTTCAATTATGATGACGGAGCCTTATCTTTTAGTGGTTCGCCACGCTCAGTCCGATTATACGGCACCGGTTATGCTCGGTGATACTGTAGATATTGATTTATATATTGAACGACTGGGGCGGACATCGTTTACCTGCAACTACACCCTTCAAGTGAATGATATGCCAGTGGGTAAGGCTAAAACAGTTCACGTAACGATTGATCGTAAGACACGAAACGCTGTAGCCATGCCGGGTGAAATGCGGGCCGCTCTTCAACTACATAAAGTCGATCAATGAATCAATCGTTTGATACGTTTGATACAGCAGATACGGCTGCTTGCGAGGCCATTATTTCTTCATATAATACCTATGGGGGGATTATGGATGATTGCCCGTGGCCGTCTAAATCCATGATTGAGTCGTTGCTAATGGCCATTCGCAACCTATTGTTTCCGGGTTATTTTGACCCCAATCCCATTCGCGATATTCGCACCACGACGCTAGAGACGCTAGCCACTATTCGATCCCTGTTGCATACCGGCTTAACCGATACTCGGTTGGCCAAAACCAGCGGCCAAGCCCACGCGGTTGTGGATCAATTTTTTCAGTATATTCCAACGCTTCGGTCCATATTAAAAACCGATCAAATGGCTACTTTTGACGGATGCCCGGCCGCCAATCACCCCGATGAAGTGATTGTGGCATATCCCGGGTTTTGGGCTATTTTGGTCTATCGAGTCGCCCACTTTTTATACCAACAGGGCGTGCCCTTTATCCCCCGGGTGATGACTGAAATTGCCCATAGCGATACGGGTATTGATATTCATCCCCAAGCCACAATTGGGGGGCATTGCTTTATTGACCACGGAACGGGCATTGTAATTGGGCAAACCGCCCGTATTGGCCAACATGTTAGTCTGTATCAAGGGGTGACTATTGGGGCGTTGCGTATTCCGCGTCGTGGCAACAACGCCAATGAAAAACGCCATCCAACGATTGAAGACTCGGTGACAATTTATGCGCGAACGACCATTCTAGGCGGCGACACGGTTATTGGCGCGCAGTCAATTATTGGTGGGAACTTATGGATCACAGCGTCCGTTCCAGCTAAATCTCGGCTAGTAAATAAGGCGATTCAATGACCATGCTTGCAACCATTTTGGATGAAAAAAAACGTGAAGTGTCTCGGTTGTATCAACAGCCTGCGTTACTGGCTCAGTTGGGGGTATACCCGGATCCGCCACCAGCGCAGGGAAACTGGTTTTTGGATCAGCTAACCGGTCCAGGGTTGGCTTTGATTGCCGAATTGAAAAAAGCATCTCCGTCTCGGGGGGTTATTCGAACGTCGTTTTGCCCCGAAACCTTGGCCAAACAATACTGTGCAGCGGGTGCCCACGCCCTGTCGGTTTTAACCGATGAACCGTTTTTTCAAGGGGCTTTGGCGTACATGCAACAAGCACGCGCTGTGTCTACTGTACCAATTTTGAGAAAAGACTTTATTATTGACCCTATTCAACTGCATCAAGCCGTTCAGTATGGGGCCCATGCTGTCTTGTTAATTGCCGCTTGTTTGACCCCCCAGATCATGCGCCAACTCGTTGCGGTGGCGAATCAATTGGGGCTGGCAGTTTTGATTGAGGTACATGCTGAATCCGAAGTGATGGCGTTGCAGGGGTTAACTGGTCAATTTGCCATTGGCGTTAACAATCGAAACTTGACGTCGTTTGTGGTGGATCTGCAAACCGCAGTGCGTCTGTATGCCCCCATTCGACAGGCGTTTCCGGAGCACCCCCTAGTTGCTGAAAGTGGGTATACTACAGGCCAAGAGTTGCAAACCATTGCCAATGTTGGGTATGATGCAGTCTTGATTGGTGAAGGACTTGTGGATGAAACTCGTGATATGCGGGCATGGTTTTCCAATCAAACAATAATCAAAGCAAACAATGAAAATTAAACTCTGTGGATTGACGAATAAAGACGATGCCGTGCAAGCGGCTATGCTAGGTGCGGATGCTCTAGGCTTTATTTTTTATGAAAAAAGCCTACGCTGTGTCACCCCAGAAACAGTTCAAGAAATTGTGCCTTTTTTACCCCCATTTGTTCAAGTTGTGGGTGTATTTGTTGACCAACCGTTGGCGTACATACATGATATAGCGCAACAATGCCGTTTGGATACCATTCAGTTGCACGGGGAGGAGTCGCCCGCTTATTGTATGGATGTGCACCACCGTGTGATTAAATCATTTTCTGTTCAGTCCGAATCCGATTTGGAGACAATGCCGATGTATCAGGGATTGGTATCTAGCGTGCTAGTGGATACCAAAGTTCAGAATATTCGTGGGGGAACGGGTCAAACATTTGACTGGAGTTTAGCCAATTTGGTGAAGGAGCAGGGCGTACCACTTATTTTGGCTGGAGGTATTAACGCAAGCAACATTGAAAAAGCCATGCAGTTGGTGTCGCCGTATGCGGTTGATATATCATCGGGGGTCGAATCTGAACCCGGAAAAAAAGATTACAATAAAATGAGTGATGTGATACGCTTAGCCAAAGGTAAACGATGATTATTGCAACGCAGATTCGAGAAGGTATAGTTATTCGACTTAATAATGAATTATATCGAGTAACGTGGGTCATGCATCGAACGCCAGGCAAAGGCGATGCCTGTATGCAAACAAAGCTAAAAAATATAGTCAATCAAAAAAATATGGAGCATCGGTTTCGGTCTTCGGATAAAGTAGACCGAGTAGACGTTAAAACCGAATCAATGCAATTTTTGTATAAAGAACAAGATCAGTTTGTATTTATGCACGACGAGACATTTGAGCAATTTTATGTTGCTGATGTATTGGTTGAGTCGGGAGACGATTTTTTAAAAGAAGGTGAAAGTTACGCTATTCAAGTGGTTGAGAGCATGATTGTGGGTATTGAATGGCCAAAAACAATGGTGTTTTTAGTGACTGAAGCGCCACCAGAAATTAAACGCGCAACGGCGACATCGTCCTTGCGGCCGGTTGTTTTGGAAAATGGTATAACGGTTAATGCGCCGGGATTTATTAAAAACGGAGATCGTATTCGAATTAATACTGGCGATAAAACATACGTTGAACGGGTCTAATGATTCAGTGGCAGTCACTCCATAATTGGGTGGGAGTGGTGAATGATGGGGGCATTGTTTTAGCCTTTGGGCTAGGCACCTGGGTGTTTACGTGGATATTGGCACGCAGTGTGTACCAATGGGGGGGGGGCGCTATGCGCTCGGTTGTTCGGCCGGTATCTTGGGTTGTCGTAATTTTGGTTATGCGGTACGCCATGGCGGGGGTGCCAACGTTGGCAGGCTATACCGATAGATTGACGCCTGTTGTCATGGTTATTGTGAATTTTGGTGTAGCTATTGCGGTGTATCGGCTGTTGCAATGGGGGTATCCGGTAGCCATTCGGCGGGCGAATCAGTTTCAAAATGTTCAAATGGCGACATATTTGATTAACACAGGGTATCGCTTGGCTCGAATCGGCGTTTTTATTTGGGTTGCCATTTATGGTTTGCACGCGTTTGGGTACAATGTGACCTCTATCTTGGCAGGCTTGGGGTTGGGTGGTTTTGCCGTTGCGTTAGCCGCAAAGGATACCTTTTCTAACATGTTTGGGTCGGTGAATATTGTGATAGATCAGCCGTTTTCGGTTGGAGACTATGTGGTTGTGGATACAACAGAAGGCGTTGTTGAGCATTTGGGGATTCGGTCTACACGCATTCGTACGCTGGATGACTCGTTGGTTACCTTGCCCAATGCGACCGTGACCAATACTAAAATAGACAATCGAGGGAAACGCAATCATCGGCGTGTGAAACAATCTCTGGGTCTGACTTACAGTACATCATGCGATCATTTGCAAGCATTTATTGAAGAACTTCGGGCATATTTGGCAACATTGCCCGCGGTTCGGCCAGAGCATACCCATGTGCGGTTTCATGCGTTTGGCGCGTCATCTCTAGATATTTATGTCTCGTATTTTTTAACGGTTGGGTCTTGGGCCGATGAATTGCACTGGCGGGAAGTGATTAACTATGAAATTATGGCTATAGCTCAGCGCGTAGGGGTGTCGTTTGCCTTTCCATCGCGCAGTGTATATCTTGAAACCATCCCTGCTACTTAGCCACGGATTTGCAAATTCGTCCGTAGAATGGGCGGAATGCCAGGCCAAATTGGGGCCTATGGCTGAAACGGTCTTGCTGGGGGGGCATACGCTGACGCAGCATTCGGAATGGGCGGATCAATTTCGAAGAAGTACGTGGCAATCGTGGGGGCAGCCCTTGCTGGATCGGTACACGGAATTGGCGCAAGATCATCCGGTATCCTTGGGGTTGATTTCAACGAGTGCAACATTAATTTTGGTGGCGTTGTCTTCCGGTCAGATTCGACAATTGCCCCAGCACATTGTGATGGTGGATCCGCTGATTGAGGTCCAGAGTCGGTGGCGATTGCGAACAGTTGGGCTATGGGGCCCGTTGATTCGGTCAGTGGATTGGACGGTAGGTAAAATGCCGGAAGAGTACCAACATACGTACAAAACCGTCCCCTATGAAGCGTTAAAAGCATTGAACAAACTATGCCAACGCTGTGCGCGTATTCAGACATTGCCAGAGGTCCCTATGACGGTGTTTGTGTCACGAAATGATCCGGTAGTAAGTCCTGAAAAAACACAGCAGTTTTTTCGACGGTATCCGTGGGTTCAGGTGCATGTGTTGGACAGCGAGTTGCATGCAATGGCTCGGTTAAATGGTCGTCCGAGTGTGACGAATCAAGATTACAAAAATCAGTCAATAATACTAAGGGCTCTAATGCAGTGCGGGCTCCATTCAGCTTAAGCATAGATTTTTCACGGAATTTAGTGTTTAATTATTAAATATGCATAATATTACACTATTAGATGGTGGCATGGGCCGGCAAATTAAACAGCGATTGACTCAATGGGACCCCATTTTATGGTCGGCTTCGGGTTTGATTTATGACCCACAGCTGGTTTGTGATATTCATGGTGAGTTTATTGAGGCCGGTGCTCAAATTATTAAAACAAATAACTACATGGTTATCCCCTATGCATTAGAGAAATGCAACCGGCTGAGTGAGTTTGAGTCGTTAACAGCGCTATCGGGGGCTATTGCCCAGCAAGCAAAAAAACAGTCGGGACGCTCATCCGTTCGTGTGGCGGGGTCGTTGCCACCCCTAGGCACTACGTATCGCAGCGATTTGATTGATTCGGACCGGTCGGTGGCAGTGAAGACGTACGCTACCATGATGCGGTGTTTGGCACCTGATGTCGATTTGTTTATTGCTGAAAGTTTATCCAGCATGGTTGAAGCTGAGTCAATTATAGTCGCACATGCTGGGCGTGATTGCCCATTGTATATTTCGTTTCTTTTGGATGAAAACCAACCGGGTCAACTGCTGGATGGGACACCGCTTCAAGCCATGATTGAGACACTAGATGCGCATGGGGTCTCTACAGTACTGTTTAATTGTTCCCACCCAGATACAATTTCATCAGCCATTCAAATGATTCAATCGCCCAGAATCGCTTTAGGGGCCTATGCCAATACATTTGTTCCCATGACGGATACCTTTAATCATGGAGATTCCCGAAACCAAGATGAATCGGTTACGCCCGCGTTGTATTTAACCCATGTCAAGCACTGGGTGAATCATGGGGTAACACTTGTGGGTGGCTGTTGCGGCATTGGGCCGGATCATATTCGCGCGATTGCCGCCGATCTGAACGCTTAACGGTCATGAAAACAGTAGGGGGGGGTCTCGTCGATGGAGCGGCGGTAGTGCCACGTGTTTATAACCAACAGCCACCCCCAAGGGTGCCACCAATGCGATTCCAAACAATAGCCAATTATCTAATTGAAGTATTTTCGAAGCCATCCAGATTTAAGACGATCTGAATGGTTGGCTGAGCACATAGCGTGTTAGGACAGGTCGGGTTGCTTTAAAAACGACTGAATAGATTGATTCATTCTATTGTTCCTTACATAATTTAACTACGCATTCCAAATGAAACGAATGGGGAAACATATCCACGGGGACGAACCGAACCACACGGTAGCCGGATTCTTGAATTACACGCAAGTCTCGCAATAGGGTGCTCGGGTTGCACGAGATGTACAAAATGGTGTGTGGGTCTTGCTCAATCAGTCGATTTAGGGCTTTGGGAACTAAGCCCGAGCGTGGGGGGTCAACAATAATTACATCGGGGTCATACCGATTAAATTTTAGTAAGTTTTTAACGCGACCCGCATAAAACTCGCAATTGGTAATGCCGTTGTCCACAGCATTTTGTTTGGCATTTTCGATGGCTTCGGGGATGCTTTCAATTCCAATAACATGCTGAACATGCGGCGCAACCAACAGCCCAATAGTTCCTGCACCACAGTATAAATCCAACACTCGGTCACTGGGTTTAAATTCAGCGACATCTAATAGTGTTTGAAAAAGAACTTCCGCTTGATGGGTATTGGTTTGAAAAAACGCGTTGATAGCTATTTTAAATGTTGTATTTAAGATTGTTTCGGTAATAATGGGGCTTCCCGCAATGAGCGACGTGTCCATGGCCAGGGAGTGATCCGATGCTTCAGCGTGAACGCTTTGAACAAGCCCTCGAATAGGGAGTGTTTGTGTGAGGTCCCCAACGCTAAGCGTGTGCGCCAATTCGGTGAGCAATGTAGGAATGGGTTCAGAGACGCTAAGCATCAGTAAAAACCCCCCATGGGTTTTGGATTCTCGGACCACCAAGTGGCGTAAAATGCCGGTATGGGCATGGTAATCCCACGTGGATAGTTGATGATCCGTTGCCCACTGACTTACACGACTCAATAGCGTCGCCATATGCGAGGATGCCAGTTGGCAGTCGGGCACTGGGTGGACCCGGTCAAAACGCCCCCGTTCTTTAAGCCCCAAATACACAGTTTTATCCGCATGCGTAGCAAAAGAAAAATCCATTTTGTTGCGGAAAAACTGTGTGTGTTGCACGGGAACAATGACTTCTGGTGTATACGCAAACTGGGGATCTAGCTGCTGAATTAAATCGGTTAACATGGCTTGTTTTAGTTCGAGTTGATCCGTATAGTTCACATGGATTAATTGACACCCCCCACAAGTAGGGTAATGGTGGCATAGCGATTTATTGCGCAATGGCGATGGCTGTATCAGGGTATCAACCGTGCCAAATGTGGTTCGTTTGCGTCGATAGGTATGGGTAAGCCTGACGGTATCACCAGGTAGTGTATTGGGCACAAAAATAGCTTGCCCATCGCAATACCCGAGGCCCCAGCCCTGGAATACGAGCTTTTCAATAGAGAGGTCAATAGGCAGGTTAGTCATAACAATTCATCGGTATAGTTAATAGCATTGAATTGTATGCGTTGTTGCGGGGACTTGAATTCGGTGGTTGTCTAAAATAGGAACCGGGGACTCAGCCATGACACGTTGAATACTGGGATGCAGTTGAATCACAATGGCAGTGGGAGGCGTATGGAATTGGGGGTTAAGCGTGAGGGTATACGGGGGATTAGTGCTGGGGGATAGGTGACAGTCTAAAGGACCAAATGGCGTAGGAATCCCCGTAAACTGAGAGCCTTCCCATACGGAATTGGGCATGTGAAACAATAGATTCAAGCATGTATTATCAGCATGAGCAATCATGGATAACAGCACCGATACACAGGCGGCGGTTGCTACGCTATCATGACCAAGGCCACCCCCTCCTTTATGCGTGCTGGTATGCACGGTTGTTGGGAATGAACCGTTGGTATTTGCTGTTTCAATTAGCCACTTCACAATCACGTGAGCCTTGCGAGTATCGCCACGGGCAAAGTAAATTTGTGCAAGCTGGGCATTGTGTCTGACGGAGAACCCATCATGCGGGCCAGTATTAACCACACATCCATCATGGCCAAACGTTTGTTCAATATGTGAAAGTGTTTTATTAACCAATGGCTGGTACAGACTAAAAATGCCCAATGGGACTAAGCTATACAACGTATCCAATAGTTTTCCGTGGACTTTGGGAGTTTTAGATAAAGCCAGATAAGGGGCGTCGGGGCGCCGATCAAAAATAAAAGCAAGGCTTTCGTTTAAGTATGTGTGGAGCATTTGCGAGACAGCAGAATAATCCATGTGCGCAGGCAAGCCCCTTGTTTTGGATAGATGCCCTAAGGTGCGGACGGCATGAATAAGCCAAGCGTGGTTGAGTAGCGGCGTAGACGTTTGATTGTGTGCGTGAGTTGGCGCCAACGGCAACAATGGGTAGGGAATTGGGGCTTGGTGTTGCAAGCGCTTAACCCAATGTGCAATGGATTTGTTTAACTTAGACCAGTGGTTTTGAATCCAGGAAAAATCTTGGCTGTAAAGTGCCTGTTGATAGGCTAAATCCACCGCAATACCGGCGGCGTCCGGTGAGGGATGCCACCACCAACTGCTTTGAGTAACGGATTTAAGCAGTGTTTGAGCATGCGTACAATACCCCAATTGTGCATATAGTCGCCCCAAGAGCCAGCGACTAATTGGGGTGCCGTCTGTGGCAATGGTTGCGTGCCCTTGCAATAGGTAATGAACGCCTGTTTTTAGCGTGTAATTAAAGAGATTATCCGGAGTTTTTAGGCAGATGTTTTTTTGTTTAATGGGTGTCCATACCTGGTTTAAAGTGTGTTGAATATCAGAAAACCGTTGATTTTGAATCGCCGAAATGGGGAGTTTAGTCGATGAACGGACCCCGTGGGGCAGGGTATACATTATGTGAATATTTGTATCTACAGTATAAGAAAAGCAGGCCGTTGCTAACCCGTGAGAACAGTGCACTTGGGGAATCATATTCCAATTACTTAGGGCATCGGGGACTGAACTCTCATCTTGGCTAAAGCAAGTAATTGCCGCGGGTTTTTCGTGCAAGACTAACTGCGGGGTATTGTTTAGCATGACGGTATTGTTGCTCAAGTAGCAAATTGATTGCAAACTGCCGAGGCCCTCGGGATGCATGGGCAATGCAATCAGCACCAATTGAATGGCGGCATCGTGCCGATCACGACTAACGGTTAGACTGACCACAGCCCCCCCACGGTCAGCTTTACTAACTAATGTGGGGATGGTGGCAATCGACTGGCGAACAGTAACTCCCTCGCATTGCCATAATGTTTGATGCGTGTTGTTAGAATACGCTTGAGTAGAATCCGATACGGTTGGGGTATATAAGCGATTATTAATTAATAATCCGTAGTGCATGGACCAGGTATGGGGATCCGGGCATATCATACCAACAGGATCAATGCGGAGGGGGGTAGCACTATGGGGGTGAGAGACATCGGTCCATGATCGAAAAGCTAAATTTTGCACATGCGATTCAATGTGGCAGGACAAGTTCTGCTGCAGCAAAACCCAATAGGGCCACAACAAGTGGGCATTGTTTTGAAATGCTGATCGATTTTTAATCAGTTGTTGATTAGTTGGACTGGCTGGTTTCATTTGCCGATAATTCAGTAATTTCTAACTTTAATATACGTCGCTGATTCATTTCTTTAACTTTAATACTTACGTGCTGAAAGGTAAATGATTCATCAATTTCTGGAAAATGCCCCAACTCGTGTAAAACAAACCCTCCGAGGGTATCGTAGTCATCAGATTCTTCTAAATTTAATCTGAATTGTTCAATAAGTGCACTCATACTCGTTTTGGCATCGGCTGCGTACGTATGGGGGCTTAAGGCGTAAACCTCCGGCGTGTGATCGGAATCATATTCATCTTGAATTTCACCAAAAATTTCTTCAATAATGTCCTCTAATGTAATAATGCCTGCCATGCCACCGTGCTCATTAACGACAATGGCAATGTGACACTTTGAGTGCTGCATTTCTCGGAATAATGATTCAATATCTTTAGTTTCAGGTATAAATAAAGCATCGCGTTGATAATCTGAAACAGAGGCTGTTGGTTGCGTGCAGTTTAATAAGTCTTTGGCATACAGCGCGCCAACCACATTATCCATTTTTTTATCGTATACCGGAATGCGCGAATGACCATGCGTAGTAATTAACTCAATGGCATCAGTAACCGTGGCATCCAATTTAATGCAAACGGTATCGGTTCTGGGTGTCATAATCTCCCGAGCAACGGTATCGCCAAAACTAAAAATTGATTGAATCATATCGGTTTCATCTTGTTCTAAAACGCCAGCTTCTTCGGCTAGTCGCATGATGGTTTCAACTTCAGCTTGTGAAATTTTTGGGGTGTCATACGTGGGGGAAACTCCCAGTAATTGGAATACAGTTTGGTTTAGCATTACAAATATAGAAATAAACGGAGTCATGATTCTTAACGATAGGCGTAACACTGGCGCAATCACCATGGCATACTGTGTGGGATTTCTCAGTGCAACACTTTTGGGTGTGATTTCGCCAAAAAAGAGTAATACAGATGTAACAACAAGCGTGGCTATAATTAAAATGCAGTAACTGGGTAACGCGAGTTGCGATAAACTTGATATAAACAAAGATGTAGCAATTGCAGAGGCAGCCACATTGGCAACGTTGTTACCAATTAAAATCCCAGTAATTAACAATTTAGGGTCTTTTAATAATAGATTAAGTAATAAGGCCCGGGAGTTTCCTTGATCGACCAATGTTTTTAGCTTGATTTTATCCACGCCTGTGATTGCTGTTTCTGAGCTTGAAAAGAATGCTGAAAAAACAACGCAAATTGCTAACACAAACAATAATAGAAGTGTATGATTGGGTTCCAAAAGTACTAAAAGTCTCCCGTGCAATAGTGATTAGAAATCGTCATTTATAGAAGTTTAAGTATAACGCTATCCCTAGGCTATGTCTAGTTTTTTGCTTTGGACACCGATAGAGTGAGGGTGGAAGAAGGGGCATCAATTAAAATAGTATCGCCAGGTTGCACGTGATTATTCAGGAGTTGAATCGATAGTTTATTTTCAATTTCACGCTGAATGAGTCGATTTAGCGGGCGGGCGCCGTAATGGGGATTGTAGCCATTCTGACTCAAATATATTTTCGCTTTTTGAGATACGCATAAACTTAAATTTTTCTTGGCTAATCGAGCGTTAAGTCGGTTAAGCTGGATATCCACAATGGCAATCATATCCACTTCGGATAGCGTTTCAAATAAGATGATTTCATCAATTCGATTAAGAAGTTCGGGTCGAAAATAGTCGGTAATACAAGCCATCATGCGAGTATCTAAGGACTCAGTATTTGAAACGGATGGGTGCACTAATGAAGAGCCTAAATTACTGGTAATCATAACAATTGTATTTTTAAAATCAACAGTGATGCCTTTGGCATCGGTGACATGCCCATCGTCTAATAGCTGCAATAAAATATTGAGTACATCGGGGTGGGCTTTTTCAACTTCATCAAATAAAACAACTTGGTAGGGACGATCTCGAACCGCATCCGTTAATAAACCGCCGGTTTCGTAGCCAACATAGCCCGGCGGAGCCCCAAGTAATCGAGAAATACTATGGTGTTCAGTGTATTCGCTCATATCAATGCGTAGCATAGCCGATTCGTCGTTAAACATAAATTCGGATAGTGCGCGGCATACTTCTGTTTTACCAACGCCAGTGGGGCCAAAAAGTAAGAATGATCCAATGGGGCGCGTGTGATCACCAATGCCGGTTTGGCTCCGTCGCACTGCATGGCTAATTGCGGTGATTGCGGCTTCTTGCCCAACCACACGGTCACGCAGTTTAGTTTCCATAGCCACTAATTTTTCTTTTTGACTGGATAATAAAGCTTGAATAGGAATCCCTGTACTGCCTGCGATAACGCTGGCGATATCGGTATCATCAACAGCATCGTGTAGGCGTTTATTCCCAGATTCCAGAATGGTTAACTGGGCTTCAATATCTGGAATACGGCCATATTTCAATGTTGAAGCGTACGCAAAATCATGGGTTCGTTCAGCAATGGCAAGATTTTTTTTAGTAGTAGTATAGACTTTTTTTAAAGCGTGGATGCGATCCAATTGGGTTTTTTCAATAGCCCATTGGGCGGTTTGTTTTTTGGCGGTAGCCGCCAATTCGATCACAGTGCCTTCTAGTGACTGTAATCGCGTTTTGGCACCGGGGTCCGTTTCTTTTTTTAATGCTTCGATTTCAATGTTCATGTGCATGATGTTTCGATCAATCGTATCAAGCTCGCGTGGCTTACTGTTTAATTCAATGCTGCGTTGACTAGCGGCTTCGTCGATCAGATCAATGGCTTTATCAGGCAAGCAGCGATTGGGAATATAGCGATCGGATAATTGAGCAGCGGCAACAATTGCGGAGTCTTTAATTTTGATACCATGGTGTCGCTCGTAGTGTTCTTTAATACCGCGCAAAATAGACACGGTGTCATGCACAGTGGGCTCTTGGGTATATATGGGTTGAAATCGACGGGTTAGTGCGGCGTCTTTTTCAATGTAGCGCTTGTATTCTGTTAGTGTGGTGGCGCCAATGCAGTGCAAGGTACCTTTGGCTAAGGCCGGCTTTAGTAAATTGGCGGCATCCATAGGCCCGTCGCTGCGTCCTGCACCAATGAGTAAATGCAATTCATCAATAAATAAAATACAGTCTGTTCGACTGGATACAGTATGAATAATTTGTGTAAACCGTTGTTCAAATTCGCCCCTAAATTTAGTGCCCGCTAAAACAGATCCCAAATCCAAAGCGATAATGTGTTTATGTTTTAGAGTGTCAGGGACGTCTTCAGCCGCAATGCGTTGTGCTAAGCCTTCAACAATAGCGGTTTTTCCGACACCCGACTTCCCAATTAAAATGGGATTGTTTTTTGTGCGTCGAGACACGACTTCCATAAGGCGTCGAATTTCAAGATTTCGACCAATAACAGGGTCCAACTGACCCGACCGGGCTAAATCGGTTACGTTTATGCTGTAATCACTTAATGGGTACGGATCGGTGTCATCTGTGGCGTTTTTAATAATACGCCCATGGCGATAGGTATCGCGACTAGCTCGCAATGCTTCGGCAGATAGTTTGGCTGACTTAAATATCTGAGTGAATGCGTGTGCATGGGTGAATTCAGCCATAGCAATCAGTAAGCTATCCACGGATACAAACCGATCGCCATAGGCTTGACTCACACGTTCACCGGCCAGTAGTAGCGACACAACGGATTGAGTAACGGAGCGTTTAGCACTAGACGGTGAGCGTGTATAGTTATCCAAAACAGCTTGATTTGTAACGTCGAATGCGAGCGGATCCGCACCGGCTTGCGTGATTAGTGTCTGAACAACGGAATCGCGCAATAGACTAGCTAATACATGATGCTCCGTGCAGCAGTCATGGCAATGGGCTAGGGCAATGGTTTGGGCTTTCTCAATTAAGTGTTGTAGGTGTTCGGTGTAGTTAACGAGTCGCATTCGTTTATAAATTTTTAAAATAAGTAGAGGGGTTGATTGGCGTCCCATTTTTACGCACTTCAAAATGCAAATGAGGGCCCGTTGAATATCCGGTAGATCCGACATACCCAATGAGCTGTCCCTTTTCAACCTGTTGGCCTTTTTTTGCAACAATACGGGACTGATGCGCATATACTGACGTGATATTGTGCCCATGATCTAAAATAGTGGCTTTTCCATACCCCCCCCACCATCCAGAAAAAACGACAGTTCCACGGTCAGCTGCAATTATTTTTTGTCCAGAAGGTGCGGCAAAGTCAATGCCAGAGTGAAAAATTCGGCGTTTAAAAATGGGGTGGGTCCGGTACCCAAAACTTGAGGATAACCAACCCAAGACTGGTTTAACAAATTGCATACTTCCAATTACGGTTGTTTTTTTGCGCTTTCGAATGAGACTCGCCAACTCACTGGAGCTGGCGAGTAAGGCTTGGTTATTCTGTTCAAAGAGTTTAATTGTCTGATTTAAGGTGCTCAAACGTTTATTTTTTTGTTTTTTAGTGTTTTGTATATCCAATAGGGAGGCGTTGGCTTGCTGGTGCATGCGTTGAATTCGATGCTTGCGTTGAGCTACTTTTCGTTGATAGCTTAGCCATGATTTATGTTTTTTTTGAATTCTTTTAAGTAATTTAATATCAGCAGTGAGTAGCTTTTCAAACCAAATAGCCGTTTCAAAAAATGACAGCAAATCATGAGAAGAAAATAAAACTTCTAAAAAACCAAAGTTTTGGTATTTGTAAATATCACGTAGTCGATGCTCAAAGTTTTTCTGAATGGTTTTAAACTCTGCCTCAGAATCAGTGACGCGTTGTTCAATGCTTTTTTGCTCGTGGTGATAGGCTTTTAAATTAGCATTTAAGCGTTTTAACTCGGTTCGTTTGACGGTTAAATTTCGATCAAGCGTCAGCAACTCCTTAAGTACCTTGGATTGTTTTTGACGCTGAGCGTCTATTTTTTGTTCAGTATTGGTATAGGATTGTTCTAACTTTTTTACAGCGTTGGGCGTAGTCCCTAGGGTGGGCACCGCTATAATACCGAGAAAAATAAATATTAAATACTTAGTCATTAAACCAGGTATCCTTGCGCTTAAGCCGTTGGTACGCTCGAGCAAATCGATGCGATTCATCTCGAACATATTGCAATAAGTACCGCCCGGAGTCATTGCTTCCCAGCTGGATGCCATTGGGGTGGTGCTCACTGTATAGCATTTCTTCACGCTTGGCCAAAGCCACCAGGTCAATGCGATGATGCAAGCCACTGTCATACAATGCCAGTTTAGCAGCAGATAGCTGTCCTTTTCCACCATCAATTAAGCATAGGTCGGGTAAGGTTTCGTGGTTATTTAGGCAGAGCTGCAAGCGACGGGTAACCAGTTCATAAATACTTTGGGGGTCATTGCTGTGCCCTTGGGTGGTTTTAATTTGAAATCGACGGTAGCGGCTTTTATCAGGTTGCGCATGCCAAAAGCATACTGCAGATCCCACATAGGCAGTTCCTTGAAAATGTGAGCTATCAAATCCAAAAATCAGATTGGGCACATGCATCAAGGACAAGCGGTTATGCAGTGTATTTAAAATTACTTGGCTATCATTATCGCGTTTTATTGATTTAAAATCCAACGCAAGCATGGATAAATAGGCATTGCGGTTAGCCGTATCAACAATAGTTTTTTTAGGGCCACGTTTGGGACACACCAATTGACGATTAAATAGGGTCATTGGTTTGAGTAATTGATGCACGGGTTCAGACACTAATAGTGTTTCAGATGGTGATTCAGAATAATAATGCAGCAAAGTATGTTGGACAAAATGATTCCAAGGCAAGGGGGTTGATTTGTAAAATCCTTTTTGTGCAATTAATTTACCATCAATAATATGCTGAACAATGGCATATTGCAAAGAATCAGACTCTGAAAAGCCCCATACGTGATACGCTTTTTTATCGGTAATATGAACAGTATTGCTAGCATCTAAGTGCTCAAGTTGACGCAATTGATCTCGGATAAGAGCCGCTTTTTCGTAGTGCTGGGCATTCGCTACGGTCTGCATGGAGTTGGTTAGCTTTGCTACAATAGGGGCTCGGTTGCCATTTAAGAACGTACTTAAGGCTTGAATCATTTGGGTATACGCATGAGTATCTTTATAAATACAAGGCCCCAAACAGGTACCCATATCCAATTTGATGCATTTGGGTTGTTTAGACACCGCATCAATACGTTGGTGGCAATCGCGTACGGGAAATAAAGCGTGAATCAATTTCATGAATTGACGAATAGACCCCATAGACGGAAATGGGCCAAAGTAAGCATATCCCCGATCACCCATACTCCGAACAACCTCTAGTTTTGGAAAGGGCTCACGTTTAGATATTCGAAGAACAGGAAAGCTTTTATCGTCTTTTAATATAATATTGAATTCGGGTTGATGCTTTTGAATCAGTTGACGTTCCAATACCAAGGCATCAGCTTCAGTAGCCGTTGCAATAAAATTAATAGCGGCAATTCGGGTACGCAATAACCGAGTTTTTGGGTCTTTCACAGAAGGAAGAAAGTAATGGCGAATACGTTGGCGTAACCGTTTGGCTTTTCCAATATAAATAATATTCTCGGAGCTATCACTCATTAGATAGACACCACTATCGTTTGGAAATTGACTAAAGTCGGGTTGAATCAGATTATGCCTGATTTACGGATACTGTAAGTGTTGCAGAAACAGTTCCAAAAAGCGGAATGCTGACTTCATGCTCCCCCAGTGCAGTAAGTAGAAATGTTCGTGGGATACACTCTTTACTAATTGTTACAGCTAGGTCATTTTGAATAGCAGCACACAACTCTTTAGGGCCTACACTACCGTACAAGTCACCATTATCATTTACAGCCACAGAGATTGTAACAGACTGGCTATCTAATTGCTTTTTTAGAGACTGTGCGTCTTCCGTTTTTTGCGTTTCATAACGAGTCTTCTTTTTTTGAACATCCTGAACTAAATTACTGTTTCGAGCATTAACTAATTCAACCAATCCTTGTGGAATTAACCAGTTGTTGGCATACCCAGCTTTTACTTTTTTTTCATCACCAAATTCGCCCAATCCAGGAATGGCTTCAACTAAAATTACAGATACTTGCTTTCCCATAATACCCTCCTTAGGCTACAGCTTTGCTGAACAGCGAATTAAACCACTGTTTCTTGCTCGTCGAATGGCGCGCTTAATGCGACGCTGTTGTCTAGCCGATATGCCAGAGTTTCGGCGAGGAACAATCTTGAGTCGATCGGTTAAAAATGCCAGTAGGCGCTCGTCTTTATAATCAATAACAGGTTCGGATTCTGAAAAAAGAGTATCTGGCTTTACACGGCCACCGTCACGGCCAAAGCGATAAATTGTTTTTTGCTTCATTGAGTCTCTCCTTGAAATTCTTGTTGTGCAGCATCAGCTGCCCGTTCTAGCATTTGCATGTCATCAGCAACCACCTCAAAGCTGGTTCTGGCCTCACCATTCTGTTCATATTTATCAACTTGTAAACGGCCACCAATACTAATAAGTCGGCCTTTCTTTAAATATTTTTCACAGATTTCAGCCAATCGATTCCAACAAACAACACGAATGAAATCAGCGTCGGATGTCCCATCTGCGTTACGGCGGTTTCGATTTACGGCTAAGCTAAAGCGTACCACCGGTATTCCAGAGGCGGTCATACGCAATTCGGGGTCTTTGGTTAGTCGACCAATTAAAAACACATCATTTAAGTAAGCATTGTCCATAATTTAACTCCCTAGAACGGCACGTCGCTGCCTAATTGCTCGGAAAAGCTGGCTTCGGAATTGGGGGTGGCTACCGGTTCCTTCTCATCGGGTAGTGGCGAAAAATCAAAATCGCTTTCAGATATTCCCGCTTGTGTTTCAGTCATGTTGGCAGTATCTGTAACAGATGGGGCAGGGTGAGTAGCCTGAAGCGTTTGGAAATCACGAATATCAATTTCAGTCACCCATTTTCGGTTACCATTTTGGTCATCAAAACTGTTAACTAAAATACGCCCCTTTACTAATAGAAGACTACCCGAAGGTGCTGTGTTTTGCAGTGACTCAGCAGTTTCGCCCCAAGCTAATAAAGGGATCTCATCAAAACTAGGGGGTGCACCTGGTCGTGATATGCGTTGAACGGATAGTGTTAATCGAGCACGAGTAATGCCTTGGTCACTCACCTTAATGTCTACAGTACCAGAGACAGTGCCCATTAAGGTGATTTTGTTCACACTAGACATTGTTAGGCAGTCTTATACTCAAAAGGAGTCATTATTGGCGTGACAACTGAGTCACCCTTAACAATATAGTGGGATAAAATACTTTCGGTTACTAACACATAGTTGCGCAGTGCGTTCAAAGCGGGGACACTAAGAGACAGTTGGTAAATACGGAAAGTTCCACGGGTTGTTTTATTGCGTTTAAGCAGTAAAGTCCGTGTACCTAGGTCTTTCTCCTCTAAAATGCTACCACCGTCAGTAGCTACAATGCTATCAATTTTTTCTTTTATTTTTTCAAACTCATCGGCTGATAGCGTACCGCTTGTTGTATATAGAAATTCGTAATTTTTTAACATGCGTTTTATAATACGATAAAGTAACATGAAAAATCAAGATCAAACTAACACAAATCTATTATTGGGTATTTTAGGCAACCCGGTTTCGCATAGCCTTTCACCTAAAATGCATCAGGCCGCCTTAGATGCTTTGGGAATTTCAATGCAGTATTTATATCTGCCTGTTTCATCCAATCACTTAGCTATGGCGGTGTCCGGCATTCGGGCTTTTCCACTTAGAGGAGTGAATGTCACAATTCCGTACAAACAAGCAGTGATGTCCCATTTGGACCGCTTAGATGCTACCGCACAAGAGGCTAATGCCGTTAATGTTATTCTTAAAGAGGGGGAATGTTTAAGCGGTTACAATACAGATATTGCTGGATTCATGGCTGGTTTTTCAAATCATTCTGAGGCATTGGCATCGGGGCGGGTCCTTGTTGTGGGCGCTGGCGGAGCAGCGGCGGCTATTGTGGCGGGCCTAATGCGCCGAGTACAAGCAGTATCCGTAGTGGCTCGAGATGTCGGCAAGGCTCGGAATCTTTTGAGTATGACCAAGGCGAATACGCACTGCCAAATAGCAGAATTGCCGTGGCCGGTAACAAGTGCCATGATTGCCAATCATACCATTATTGTGAATGCGACACCCATTGGAATGCATGGGTTTTCTGTAAAAAAATGGCTCCCTGATACGGCGGTTTTGGGGCCGAATCATATTTGCTATGATACGGTCTATACCCCTCAACACACACCCTTTTTAATTGCAGCTCAGGCGCATGGCGCCCAGTGTATTTATGGTAAAACCATGTTGGTGGGCCAAGGGGAAGTGGCCTTCGAATACTTTACAGGCCAACGCCCACCAGAAGGGCTTATGCGAACTGTGCTTGACGCGTCTCTGTAGCCGATTTGATATTGGCTAGTAGCACTGATTTATTTAATGTTCCACCAGATTGAGAGTCAACAATATAGGACTTATCCGCAGTAGCCATACCAATTTCACTTAAATTAACACTAGTGTTGTCTAAGTAGCTGGGATCAACTAATTTGGAAATGGTAAGCGATTTAAACGTGTCAATTGCACATGTATTGCTAGGTCCACTGGTAAAGTCAATATAAAACACTGAGGCGTTGTCATAAAACTTAACCTGGCTTGGCGCTGTTTTAATTAAAGGGGGTGCAGTGGCTAACGCAGAACCAAAGCACACAATAGCATCGGGTTTAAAGTTAATAACTTTTAATGCTTCCAAAAAAGCCATTGAAAAGTATTCGAATCGTTCAAAATGATCTGGATACAGGCCATTAGCATCGCCGTAGCAAGCATCGCGTTTGAAGTACAAATCTTTACCAATAAAGTAAGGTTGAACACCGGATTCCATGCCTTCATGTTTGTAAATATTAAATTCTTTATTGCCATGCCCCATGCGTAAGCGAATACGCCGATAAATTTGAGTGATATCCGTTTTTTTTGATATCCATGAATAGCGAGGTAGAAATTGTAAAACAGAAGCGCCGCTTTCAGCTAAGTAATTGCCAGTTTGCTCAATTTCATTTGCAATGATACCAGCGCCATCAACAGCAAGCGGTGCCATTTCGGCGGATATAATGACTATATTCATAATAGTTGATGCTCCTTCTTTAATTTTTTTGAATTAATCTAAA
>DJIL01000029.1 GCA_002433595.1 bacterium UBP8_UBA6595
CATAATGTGGTGTTTGGGGTGAATGATGAGGAAGGGCTCGTGTCCGAGTTTGAATATGGGTTTGTGGTATCGAATACAGCGCTATTTAATCAAGATGCCTCGAGGTTTGTGACGGCGAATGGCAGCAATACGGTGACGTTGAATTTGGTGCCGAGTCCAAACCAATTTGGCACAGCAAGTGTGACTATAACGGTGATAGATAAGGATCAGGTGGCCACGCAGGCCTTCACAATTACGGTGAATGCGGTGAATGATGCGCCGGTCATAACGCAACCGGACAACGAACTCATTAACGATGTGTCCCATACAATACGTGTTTTTATTAAAGATGAAGAGTCGTTGCCAACACGCTTTAGCTATACGCTAGACACGGTTCCGGCAGTATTTATAACGCGCTCAATTGTTGGAACATCGCTTGAGTCACACGCAACGGGTGTTTCTATTAATCTAGTTGTATCGCCCAATGCGCGTGGGGTTATGAAGATGATAATTCAGGTGCAAGACTCTGAGGGTACGCCGAACCAAACTGTTACCACTGATTTTTGGGTATTTTTGGGTTCAGCAGGGATTGATTCCGATGGCGATGGCATTTCCAATGAGGATGAGATTAACAACGGTACAAACCCCAACAATCCGGATAGTGATGGGGATGGTCAGTCCGACGGGGCAGAGGTTGCTGGGGGCAGCAATCCCAACGAGGCAGGGAGTCAATTTCCAGATAATGATCACGATGGATTGAGCAACGCGTTTGAAGAACAGTATGGCAGCGATTCGGATTCCGTGCATCCAGATGCAGATAATGATAACGATGGTCTAAGCAATAGACAGGAGTTTATATTGGGAACGGATCCCATGAATTCTGGAGAGCCAGCCGTTACCATAGCGAATCCAGATGACGATACGGATCATGATGGCCTAACCAATTTACAGGAAGCCATGCTAGGGACTGATCCCGACAATTCAGATAGTGATGGTGATGGGCAAACAGATGGCGAGGAAGTGGCTGGAGGTAGCAATCCCAATAATGGAATAGATCAATTCGCAGATGAAAATCAGAATGGGTTGAGTGATAACTTTGAAGCACAGTATGGGAATACAACGCCCCGTGCGGATAGCGATCGCGATGGGCTAACCCATGTACAAGAATTGATACGAGGGACCCATCCATTCTACTTCGATACGGACGGCGATGGGGTGTCTGACGGCCAAGAAGTATTGGCAAGAACAAACCCGAGGGATTACATCAGCGTTCCTAATCCCAATGCATTGCTTGGCAACCCCAATGAAGATAAGGATTTCGATGGCTTGACCCAGTTGCAAGAATCGATTTTAGGGACGAGTGATACTAGTCCAAATAGTACGATATTTAGTAGGCAGCACCCATCCCTTTCATCCGGTAGCGATTCTGATAATGATAGTTTAACCAATTTACAAGAATTTAATCGAGGTCTTGATGGTAATAACGCAGATAGCGATAGCGACAGCAGTCCCGACAATAACGATGCGTTTCCGAGTGACCCACTGGAGCAAGCAGATTCCGATAACGATGGTGTTGGCGATAATACCGATGCCTATTCCAGTGAACTAAATCAGCAAGCATACCATACGTATCATTTTTCAGATGCCGGAGCTGTAACCGTGACAATCGGCCGTTTCGATGGTTCATTTAATGATTCAATAATTCAGTACGGGATGCCAACCACCAATAAAACATTTTTAGTTCGTCCATCTGTGATTCAAGAGAATTCCAACGAATTGAAATTAAGCTATACGTTAAAACAAGTCACGGAACCGCACCACGTGCCAATGGTGATTTCACTAAGAAACCAAGAGGGAGTAATAATCAAACGGATACCGGTTGTGGTTCATAGTCAACCGGTTCCGAAGCCAGCGGAAGACGATAGTAATGGCAGAAGCCCCGTTCAATATAGTCAAGACAATCTGGTGGCCTGGTACGATGCCCGCTCAATTTTGTACGATAGCCACAACAACAACCAGCTACTTGGTCTATATAATCGTAAGAATCAAAGCCTTGAGCCGATTATCAATTTGAACTCGGACAATCAGTATCACCCAGAGACGGACAGCATGACAAGTCAGCAATTGGCCGATACAGTGAATGCTGCAGGCGGAGTAGAGCAGTGGTTTGTGGTTAAAAAAGGATCGAATGGTATATTCTCTGTCAAGATAAGCTCAGCAGTTAACTTTAGTAATAGTGATCATATTCAAGAGGTTATTGCGCTGGATGCTCCGGTGGATTTAGACCAAAAGAGGGCGCTATCGTTCTATTTATCCAATAAATGGGGCATTGCAGAGCGCACAGACAGTGATGATGATGGAAATAATGACAATCAAGATCAGCGAATTTATGACAAGGTTGTTGTTGGCGATAATGAAAATAGTCAAGGTCCCAATCATTTTGACTCAAATGATTTGGGGCCTGCGGCCACTTGGGTTCAAAACAAGGGCGTGTTAGAGTTGAGCGACGGATGCGCGCGCGCCACACGTGAAAATCCCATTGTTATATCCGGAACCTTTGTACTAGAAAAAACGGGTGATTTCATTATTTCTTCTACGTGCAATTAACAGGCGTCAACGACGATTTCTTTAGTTAAGTTTCTATCAAAAAAGCTGGCTAATCGGCGAATAGTATCGGGTAGTTTTCGAACAATAAAACAGGCAGGTCGGCATTGCTATTGTTGGTAAAACACTATAGATTCTAGACTATAGATTCTAAATTATTCCTTGGCTTTTTTATCTCTTTGGTTTTTTAATTCTATGATGAACATACCGTACAAACCGTATAGGGAGCAATACCGCGTAGTAGCATCGCGGCAGTTTAATGGCGATTCGTCCAAAAAAAAGAGCCGTACAATAGTCGTGCCAGATGACGACACTTCAGCTACAGATGCCAATTCAGAGGCATTAATTGGGGATATTCACAATCCAATTGATCATCCGTACCGTGTCGTGGCAAAGTCGTTCGTTTATGATCTTCGAGCCGCCTTGTCACCCATTATACGGCGAGCATCTTTGAACGATACGGATCAACCAGCATACGATTGTTTATCAGAGTTGGTGTTTTTTTATGTGCATGCTCAGCCATTGAAAAGAAACGACCTTACAAGTACGCAAATTACAGAAATAATTCAGTTAATGTTTAGCAGTCATATGCCAGTTAATCCGGTTATACAGGCCTTATTTCGAGGCTTACACAAGAAAAACAGTATCAACGGACACTATTTTCAATCCTTGGTGATGAGTATCGTATCAGCGAGCAGTGACTTACCAACGAATACCATCTACGCGGTCGTTCAGTATGTTTTGCAGGCGGTGGCGGCACTCCATATAAAAAAAAAATCGGATAAAGAGCGGTTATTGCGCCACATTGCATCGAAAACAGTTCGGTATTATTTAAAAAAACGTGCGAATGCCGTACCGGTTGTCTTGGAATCGATCATTCAAACTACTGTGGGGTTTATGGATCGGACCTGTTTAGAAGCGGCGAGCGTCCATCAATTATGTGGGATGATTCGGTTGTTTGTAGGGAAGCCCAAGGGTATAAATGTGCGGACACAAGAATTAGTGACCACCGTCGTGCACATGCCAGACCAGCCTAGCGATTCGCAGACACAGTCTACATTAAAACTAGCCTGGCAATCGTACTATTCAGCCGAGCACCCGTCTCGGCGCATGCAAACAGATAGCGGGGTAGCCACCGATACGGATACGGGTCAGCCTGTTGAGCGGTGGCTACAATGTCTCTCTATTTTAAGCCAAACGCCACAGCTTAACGCGTGGGCAATCCAGTGGCGCAGTGCGTTTACACAGGAAAAGGACTAGTCCACACGGATACTATGGGTATAAATGGTATCTCCAGGAACGACTCGGTTTTTAAATACAATTTTATCTGTTTTTAAAATTCGGCTATGCGGGTAAAACCCAGGGACTTGTGTCCATAGACTCACCACACAGTGGGTAATCACACTAATTAGAAGGCCCGTTTGATTGTATAGCTTAGCACAATAGGTATGCGTCACCGGCTTTGAATGGGCAATGGACTGATCAAAGGCGTACGCCAAGGCTAAATCAGCGACAGACTGCCATTGCAAGACACCCATCATCACCGGCATATTGGGGAAGTGGCCACGAATCAAGGGATGTTGATCATGAAAGCAATACTCACCAATGAGCGCGGTGTCGGATGCCAATCGAATGGCATCGCAGATTACCAAGTCGGGATTCCGGCGCCACTGGCGTTTGTCCACAAGTTGGTGGGTATTCATGGGTAAGTCTAAAACAGTATCAGCCGCTGGGCTTTTTGGTGCAGAATCTGAATTCGAAAATGCGCTAGCCATAAGCGTGGCCTGAGCATTGGATTCACCCAATTGTTCAATATGACCCTGGCATTTAAAAAAACGTTCACGCTTTTTTACAGTGAATACAACGCCCGACGTGACACAATGGCTACGGGCGGGTTTATGATACTCAAAAGAATCGATCGAAGCAAAGAAGACTAAAATACCGTCAGGGGTGGGTCCTTCTTTAATAATCATGCCCAAGGCAAGCAGTTCAACCAAGATAGTTTCCATAATAATGGCTGGTTTTCCAATTTCAATTTCTTGTAAAAAGATAGACCTGTTGTAGGGGTCATTTTCTGGGATTGCAACTGAAAATGACGCTTTTTCGCCCGGAGTAGCGGTGTCAATCAACTGGTTTTCAAACCGATGGGGAATGTAGGCCTCAATATCCGGTTTCAATAATAATTTACTCATGAACCACCGCCGATAGGGCGTCGTGAATCCCGGATAGTGACAAGGCCCCACAATCGCCGTCCGTTCGATGGCGCAATGTGGCGGTTGCGTTTGCAACTTCTTGTTCGCCAATAATTAACGCATACGGCACTTTTTGATGAACCGATTCCCGAATCTTTTTACCAATTTTTTCATGCTCAGCCTTGATCGATACCCGCCACCCCCATTGGGTTAATGCGTGTGCAACAGTGTGTGCATACGCCACAACGGATGGGGCCACAGTTAAAATGTCTACTTGTGTTGGCGCCAGCCATAAAGGGAATGCGCCATTGTAATGTTCAATCAAAATACCAAAGAACCGTTCCAATGAACCCAATAATGCCCGATGGATCATAATGGGTCGGTGCTTTTTCCCGTCCGAGCCAATGTAAGTTAAATCAAACTTTTCAGGTAAATTAAAATCAAACTGAATGGTCGAGCATTGCCATGACCGGCCAATTGAATCTTTAATTTTAATATCAATTTTAGGACCATAAAAAGCGCCACCCCCATCGTCAACAGAGTATGGCAAACCGGAATCCTGAATGGCACGGCGCAACGCCGCTTCAGCCAGTTGCCAATGGGCATCATCCCCAATGCATTTTTCAGAGGGTTTGGTGGATAGAAACAATTCAAAAGACTCAAACCCAAACTGGCGCAAGACCGACACACTAAACGATAACGCAGCTTCAATTTCAGCATCGACTTGGTCATCTCGGCATAAAATATGGGCATCATCCTGGGTAAATCCACGCACACGCATTAAACCATGCAACACGCCCGATCGCTCATGCCGATACACAGATCCTAATTCCGCATAGCGAACGGGCAAGTCTCGGTAAGACCAATGGCGAGCCTTATAAATCAAGCTATGAAAGGGGCAATTCATGGGTTTAAGCCGATAGGTTTGATGGTCATTTTCAATGCTACCGAACATGTTGGCTTCGTAAAAATCCAAATGACCACTCGTTTGCCACAAGCTATTGACCCCAATATGGGGGCTGTATACCAAATCATAGCCCTGTGCGCGGTGTTGGCGCTTCCAAGTGGTTTCAATGATATCCCGAATGGTCGCTCCATTGGGGTGCCACAAGACCAACCCCCCACCCACAGCGTCTTGAATGCTAAATAAATCCAGCTGTTTACCCAATAACCGGTGATCCCGTTTTTTGGCTTCTTCCAGTTGCTTTAAATAGGCCCGTAAGTCTTTGGGATTGGCAAAGGCCGTCCCATAAATGCGTTGTAACATGGGCCGGGTTTCGGATCCCCGCCAATACGCCCCAGAGACGCGTAATAATTTAAACGCTTTAATGGCTTGGGTGTTTTCAACATGCGGCCCCCGGCATAAATCTATAAAGGGCCCATTTTGATAAAACGAGTAGGTATCCAAATTTAGATCAGCAATAATTTCTTGCTTATACGGTTGATCCGCGACCCGAGACTCAGCCTCGGCACGCGCAACATCGGTTCGGACAAATACTTGCTTTTCCGCAATAATACGCGCCATTCGCTGTTCCAAATCAACTAAATCTTCGTCGGTTAAGGTCTGGTTTAAATCAAAGTCATAATAAAAACCGGTTTCAATGGTAGGGCCAATCCCCAACTTCGCATCGGGAAAACGTTCTAAAACAGCTTGTGCCAAGACATGCGAGGCGCTGTGGCAAATGCGTGTGTTAATTGAAGCTAAGGGGGAATCCAAAGCTATATCCTTGAGGATCATCGTCATCGTTGCCCTGCATGGACTCAGAGCCACTGAAACTGTGCTGATACCGCCTAGGCGGGGTGTTTTGATTGGTTTCATCGCAATTAACGAGTAAAATATTGGGGTAAGCGGCAGTTAGGGAAGGCAATTTAATATTGGCCATTTTAACCATGGTTTGATGCTGGCCAAATAGAGGGTATACCCGTTTGCGATCCCCCGAATCATTGGGTGATAAGCTTGGATTTAAAATTAAATCAGTGTATTGATCGGATGTCAGTAAATCCTGAAATAAAGCTTTGCTTTCTTTACCAATAGCACGCCCAATTTGAACCGCTAGCCGACGGAGCGCTGTACGCTCTGTTTTTCCCTGCCCCATACAATTAGGAAATAAGGGGGCTGTGGCAGTGAATTCATGCGCATGGTGTTTAATAATAATATCAATGTGTCCCATAGTGATTAGTGTAGCACAACTGTTAGTGCGTATGAACCCCTTGTTTTAAAATTTTAGCAATAGCAGCATACTGCCGAACGGTTTGCTCAATAATAGAGTCGGGCAGTTCCGGTGGGGGCACTTGATCTTGCGCATTTTGACTGATTAAATAATCCCGAATAATCTGCTTGTCATAGCTCGGAGGGGATTGCCCCAGGGTGTAGTCGGCTGGCCAGAACCGAGAAGAATCCGGGGTGAGAACTTCGTCAATAATAATAATGTGATCATTCAAAAAGCCAAATTCAAATTTGGTATCGGCAATCACAATGCCCTGTTTAGCGGCATAGTCATGCGCCGTTTGATACAAGCGCAAGCTCAAGTCCATGAGGGTGTTGGTTAAGTCTTGGCCAACCATATCGGCCATGGTATCAATTGAAATGGTTTCATCGTGCCCATCATCCACTTTTGTTGAGGGGGTAAAAATGGGGGTGGGTAATTGGCTGCCCAACTGCAACCCGTCGGGGAGTTGATGCCCTTTAATGCCACCGGTTTTTTGATAATCAGCCCAACCGGATCCCGCCAAGTAGCCCCGAACAATGCATTCAATATCAATGCGTTGGGTTTTTTTAACCCACATGGATCGTCCGGCTAGCATGGCGTGATACGGGCGTGTTGCTTCTGGAAAATCAGCCACATC
>DJIL01000041.1 GCA_002433595.1 bacterium UBP8_UBA6595
CCTGACAGCCGACGGTTTTTGTGCTAAAATTGTAAAAAAGATTATTTTTAAAAAAAATTAAAAAAATGAAGAAAAAACAAATAATAAATTGGCTGGTGGGTACTGGTGTGTTTGGTGTGTTGATGGGCGGTTTGAGCACAGCTGTTTCGGCTAGTCTGTTGGACAACCGATACCCCATCAGTGGGTATGTGGGGCGTAATAAAACGAATGATTCGTCTGTATTTATTGCCAATACACTATCCGCTATTGGCTACGGTGTAGTCGCGGGTGTATCGTCTTAAATAATAAGCATCGACACTCAGTGACTAAACGGCCTTCAGTGAACTATCTTTTTTATGGCATCGCTGCAATCGTTTTTTTGTCCATTCGTTGTTTCGCTAACCAATTTGATGCCGAATACAATCAGCTATATGATAAACAAAAAAAGCAATGGGAGTCTGAGTCTGAGGAACGGTATTTCAATCAGCGAGATAAAAATAAGTCCCTTCAGCTTCAGTGGCCAGACTCGCCAACAGTAAATGCGAGGCCAACCGGAAACCGGTTTTTTGTTCATACAATTCAGTTAACGGGCGTGACTCAAGTGCCGAAATACAAACAGCGTGAGTGGTTAAACGCAATGGAAGGCCGAAAATTAGGGATTTCCGACATGAATCAGTTCATCGATACAATCAATCGATGGTACAGTTCACATGGATATATTACGACACGCGCATTTTTAGAGCAGGGGCAATCCATTGCATCGGGCACGCTTTCAATTACCGTTGAAGAAGGCAGCGTTCAATCCATTGTTGACGAGCAGGGCCGCACCCCGTTAGCGTATACGCTTGCGCTACCGTTTCGGGGTAGTATTTTAAATCTTCGAGATCTGGAGCAAGGCCTAGAGCAACTCAATCGGTTGTCTCAGAATCGGATGATGGTTAATTTATTGCCGGCTCAATCCGGTTATGGTACGCAAGTTCAAATAGTCAATAAAAATCGGTCAATGCTAACTGTAAAAAACAATGCAAGCATCAGCTATAGTTATGAAACGAGTGCGCCCATGAATGTTTTTCCCAATCAGTTAATGCTACGGTCGGACAATTTTCTTCGTATCAATGATCAGTGGGTCACAACTTACTCACAAAATCACATGAGTTCGACCAATCAGGCATTCAGTCTATACAGTTTTGTATCCATTCCCTACGGCTATTGGTTGGTGGACTATACCTATAGTTTATTTAATTACAATCAAATGATTCAATTGGGAGTGTTTACCATTAATTATCATGGTGAAACGGAACAAAACGCAGTACGGTTAGCCCGAACAATTCAGCGAGGTCAGGGATTTAAAACGAATGCGCAACTTCGATTATCAATGCTCAATCAAGTGCAAAACCAGGAGGCGCTTCCGCTCACGGTAAGTAGTTACAAAAAAACGATTGGCCAGATTGGACTTCATCATCAGTGGTATGGCCGAATTAATGGCTGGCTGGATGGCCAGTATCATCAAGGGTTATCGTGGTTTGATTCAGATAAAGACTTAGAGAACCCAGGCCCAACGGAACCGCGGTTTATGTTTAATAAAGTGACCGTATCAACCCAGATCAATACGGCTATCCCGTTCATTTTGCCGCTATCCTATCAATTAAAAACACAGCATCAATGGAGTGCATACCCCCTCTATGCATCGGATCGAATTGCATTGGGTGGGCGATACAGTGTTCGCGGGTTTAATGGGGGTTTATCCGGTGATTATGGCTATTATGCACAGCATGAATGGCGCAGCCCCGTTCAATTACCCGGCTGGCATTGGCTTAAAAAACTCAAGAGCTCGCTGGTGTTTGGTCTTGATCATGGGTCTGTTTTTTCAATTGGGGGGCAACGGGCGAATAATGGATTTGGTGAAGGCTCATTGGTCGGTGGGGCTGTGGGGGTTCGGTTTCAGGCTGCACGCGTTTATTGCGATGTGATCGTGACAAAGCCCATCCAGTGGTCAGCAAACATCCAGCCCGATAATGAAGTGATTTATGCCACAGTGCGGTTGGATTGGTTTTAAATCATCACGCGAATAGCGCTAATCGCAGGATAACGGGTACTGCTTAATTATGCTGCGGCAACAGATCCAGTAGAGCGGAAAGACAGGCAGAACAGTTGATTGAAACGTTCGTCATGCGGGGTCAAGCATTCTGGGAAAGAGCGTGGATACGAATCGACGGGGCCGGTGCGGTATAGGAAGTATGATAGACTGGATTGTGTGAAAATACACAGCGATTTATGGATTTAAAAAAAATAAACGACGCGTGATGGATGCGTTTCCCTTTCACGTTACCGTCATCAGAACCAGCCGAAAACGGTCGGCGTCGATTCGCTTGGCGGATGGCAAGGTGACTCTACGTGTGCCAGATACACTGTCAGATAAACAAATTAAAGACCTGATTCTAAAAAAAATGCGGTGGATTAAACAGAAACTGAAAACACTCAGTGCCCGGCCGACACCCAAACAGTATGCAAGCGGTGAACGATTTGCCTATCTTGGCAAACAGTACACACTAAAAAGGATCAATGGCCCCGTGCCGTCAATAAAGTTAACCCATGGGTGCTTTGAAGCAACCGTGCGGGAATCAGCGGGGAATTCAAAGGCAATAATTCGATCATTACTTATCGACTGGTATCAATCGCATGCAGAAAAATATCTAATTGATAAAACACAGCGCTTTGCCAAACAAATTGGTGTTACACCGCACTCAATCACCGTCAAACACTATAAATCCCGTTGGGGGTCCTGTTCAGTACACGGAGATATAGCCTATAACTGGCAAATAATACTGGCGCCACACTGGATTGTTGACTATGTCGTTGTCCATGAACTATGCCATATACTGGAACATAACCACTCCAGTCACTACTGGAAGCATGTGGAACGGTATAGCCCCAACTGGCGGGAATGTAGACAGTGGCTGACGAACAATTCAAATAATTTAGATGCCGTTAATGGGTAAGTAACGGTCCATTGAAAAGAAGACGCCCAGGTTCACGTGTTGACTAATCAAGGCAATGCGTGCGCCTGGGTATTTGCGATACCTAGCTGCGTGCTGGGTTAACCTTCAACTGACGGCCTTTAAAATCTTGCCCGTTTAGTTTTTCAATCGCATCTGATTCTTCATTTGAAGAACCCATTTCTACAAATCCGAACCCTTTGAAACGATCCGTTTCTCGATCATGAATCAATCGTACAGATGCGACACTTCCATACTCAGAAAATAGTTTTTTAATCTCATCTTCGGTTGACTCATACGACAAATTTCCAACATAAATACTCATATATATACTCCAATTCTATAAGCTACGACTTTTTAAGTATACCAGATTTTTTGGCCGGTAGGTATATCGCTACAGATTGGGGCTGGGCGGAGCCTAATTTTAATGGGTAAAGCAGGGCATTATAAGTGTGGTATTATAAGATTGCAATTAGTTTAGTACAACACAGTAGCGAGGAGTTGGGTCAATTATGGCAGCAAATATACAAGCAATACAGGGGCGACAAATTTTAGATTCTCGTGGCACACCAACTGTTGAAGTGGATGTCATGCTGGCGTCCGGCGCGGTCGCCCGTGCCTCCGTGCCGTCGGGGGCCTCTACCGGCAGCCGAGAAGCTCGCGAACGCCGCGATGGTGATGCCCAGTGCTACAGCGGTAAATCAGTGTATCAGGCCGTAGAAGCCGTTAATACTATCCTCAACAAGGAACTCAGTGGACTGGATGCCATGGATCAAGCCGCTCTGGATGCCCGGATGATAGACCTGGACGGGACTCCCGATAAATCCACGCTTGGGGCCAATGCCATTCTGGGCGTGTCGCTAGCCGTTGCGCGTGCCGCTGCCCAATCCGCTCGTCAACCCCTGTATGCCCACATTGCGGCCTTAGCCGGTCAAGAAGGGGTGCAATTGCCAGTTCCTATGATGAATATATTGAACGGTGGGGCTCATGCAAACAACCCCCTCGACATTCAAGAATTTATGATTATTCCAGTTGGAGCCAAACGCTTCTCCCATGGCCTGCAAATGGGTACTGAAATTTTTTATGCCCTTAAATCGGTATTGAACCAACAAGGCCTATCAACGACGGTGGGCGATGAGGGCGGGTTTGCCCCAATGAGCCAGTCGCATGAAGAAGCCCTAAATTGGATTATGACCGCGATTTCCAATGCTGGGTATACACCGGGGTCGGATGTTAAAATCGCTCTGGATATTGCCAGTTCCGAGTTGTACTCCGAGCCACACTATCAATTTGAAAGTAATAATAGTGTGTACACCAGTAATACGCTAACCGCGTACTACCAAGGCCTGTGCAAAGACTTTCCCATTGTTTCTATTGAAGATGGTATGGATGAGTCAGACTGGGAGGGGTGGAAAACGTTAACTCAAGGCCTGGGGGATTCGATTCAATTGGTGGGCGATGATTTGTTTGTCACCAATTCGGCGATTCTTCAACAGGGTATCGATGCCAAAGTGGGAAACGCTATTCTTATTAAAGTGAACCAAATCGGCACACTAACCGAAACACTGGCGGCTATTCAATTGGCTCAAACACATGGATACGGGGTTATTGTCTCGCATCGATCCGGAGAAACAGAGGATACGTTTATTGCCGATCTCGCCGTGGGGACACACGCCGGTCAAATCAAAACAGGATCGCTTTCCCGTACCGATCGACTTGCCAAATACAATCAACTGCTGCGCATTGAGGCCGAACTAGGCGCCAAAGCCGTTTACCAATCCCCATTTTAAATGGCTCGAGTGGCTATTGGTATTTTGGGGGCATGCCTAGCGGGCTATTTAATCATTGAAACTATTCACAATTTGTATCGGTACACCGCATACCGAATAGAGGTTAAAAAAAACCAAGAAAAAATGATTAATATGGAGTCCGAATTAGCTGTTATTACAGAAGAATTAGGAAGTATGGACGATCCTGATTTCATTGACACATTGATTCGAAAGCGGTTAAATTACGTCAGTAAGCAGGATGTTGTCTATCAAATCAGGAGGCCCCAATCACAGACCCCAATAATACACGTATCCCCAACCCCCAACCCCTAAAGGGTGTGGGTAGTTTAATTTAGACGTTAAGGCAGCCAGTGTTAGAAAAAAGCGAGCCATTTGAACGAAAGGGTAACCGGCTGTCCGTTGATTGTGTTGCGCAAATAACGCCGCATTTGGATTGGTATCGAGCACAAGGCAATTCTGTACCCAGTGGTGTGGTTCCTTTGCTAGATTATGCGTACGATGGCAGTGCATTTAGCTATTATTATGCCGATGACGATTTGGATACTGACCGACCCGTGACGCGCCAGGACCGGGCGGTGGTACAGGCTGCTATTCAGCCGATGCTAGCCTGGTTTCAGGCAGCGGGTCATTCGATTGAGTGGTTGAGTGTAGCGGATGTGCACTGGGGCCAGAATGGGTGTATTTATATTGCCCCTCGATTTGTACCCATTACACGATCGGATAACATTGTGTCTATACGGCCACGCAGGTCTGTCTGGCAGTGGCTGGTGTGGCTGTGTGTTGGGGTAGGGCTTTTATTCTTAGTTCTGCTCGGTGTCTATACGCGGCCATCCGCCCCATCGGATACCGTTGTTGTCCCCAATGTTGTGGGTATGACGGTGGCCAATGCCAAACAGGTGTTATCCACCACTCAGTTTCAACTCAACCACCAGTACAATGTGCAGGTTCCTTCGGGATCGGTGATTATGACAATTCCACCAGCGGGTCGGGCGATGAAGGCTTCCCGTCAATTGCGGATTATGGTATCCAAAGGATTGCCTGCATTAATGGTCCCGAATTGCATAGGAAAATCCGTGGATCAGTCGCGGGTCCTGGCCACAGAGGGGGGGTTTGTAGTTACTGTTGCGTCGGGCAATTATAGTCGATCTGAGCCAGTGGGTATGGTGATTGCACAAGTGCCCACGCCCGATGCCATAGTCACAGCAGACGCCGTGCAGTTAGTGCCTAGCTTGGGCCTGCCAGTAACCATTCAGGCGACGCCCAATGCGTCCCTGTCCGAGTTGACTCAGCAAGTTGTTTTGGATGTTCATGTGACTGGCCTTGTGCCAGTAGCGTGGGGGACGCAGTCCGTGCAGATTGAGGCTCATGAAACGGATCGTGTGCGTGTGTACGATACCCTACATGCGCCCGGGGATCCGGTGGATGTTCGTGTGCCTGTTGTGTCCGGAACGCGCATTGGGGTCTATTTTAACAAGGCTGTACTCGTTTATGAGCGGGTGTATGCGCCATGACAGGGGTAGATTCGAATGTGATTATGCGTGCATTAATTCAAAAAGCGCAACGGTATCGGGGCCTCGCAGCACCCAATCCGGTGGTGGCCGCTGCGGTTATTCGAGACGGACAATGGGTAGCCTCGGGTGTGCATGTTCGGGCGGGGGATCCGCATGCGGAGGTATTGGCCTTGAATCAAGCCGGAAAATTAGCCAAAGGGGCAACGCTGTACGTTACCCTGGAACCGTGTACGCATCACGGTAAAACACCCCCGTGTTGTACGGCTATTATTGCGGCCGGTATTGCCCATGTGGTGTGGGCCGTGAATGACCCAAGTCCGCATGTCCGGCGATTACCCGCTGAGTCGGTATTGCGTGCGGCGGGTATTCGCGTCACAGCGGGTGTTTTAGCGAGTGATGCCCAATGCTTAAATCCAGCGTTTCACCGATCCGACCCTAACGTGCCATTTATTACGTTAAAGTTGGCCCAAAGTTTGGATGGGAAATTGGCATTAAATACCGGTGATAGTGCTTATTTAACCAGTGAATCGGCACGTCGGTATGTGCATCAAATTCGCCATGAGGTGGATGCTATTATGGTGGGTTCTGAAACGGTATGGATGGACGACCCTGAACTAACCATTCGGCATGGGGTTGCGCATGCGCATGCGCCCGCTGTGATTGTGGCATCTCAAGACCCCAGTACCCCCAAAAAACTATTAAACACGCGCCTATTTTCAGTGGACCGACCCGTGTATGTGGCAACGGTATCTGACACTGGGCAGATTAATAGTCAACGGGTGAATTCAAGGGGTGACGTGGGTGAAGTCGAAGCCTTAACAGCCCTATGGCCATCGCCACATGTGTTGGTTGAGGGGGGCGCTATACTGGCCGACCAGTTGGTACAAGCGGGGGTTGTTAGCGAGCTAATGGTTATGATTGCGCCGTGTGTTCTAGGTGGGAATCGGGGGTGGGGGCGCTTTGATAGCCCGCCCACATTGGCCAGTCGTGTTCAATGTCGCCATACTCAGATCCAACACTTTGACGATACCGTGATGCTAACGGGCTGGCTCTAGTGGGTGGGGCGTGGTAGCATGAGCGTCTATATGCTATACAACATCCAACGCATGCGCATCGGGCTGATTGGGATTGGCCTAATCGTCGGTATGAGCGTGGGCGGTAGCCTGTATGCCGATTCACGCATTCATGCTGAAACGTTAGACAACGGGCTTCGCACGTATATTTTAGCGGATCCAAATGCCGCCGTTGCCAGTGTGCGCGTTGTGGTAAAAGCCGGGGCATTGCACGAGTCCCCTTGGGAGGGGTCTGGTATTTCACACTATTTGGAGCATGTAGTGGCAGGGGGTACAACGCACCATCGGACAGAAGCGGTGTATGGGCAAGTAATTGACGGGTTGGGCGGGGCATTTAATGCCTATACAACGGACGACCACACGGCATACTATATTGATACCCAACCCGAACGCGTGGCAGATGCCATTCAAATTATATCGGAATGGGTATTTGACTGTAGTTTTGATGCACCAGCAGTCACTCGGGAACGGGGCGTAATCCAACAAGAAATGCAGCGAGCATGGGCCAACCCTAGCCGATTGCTATACCGATATGCACAAGAAAATTTTTATACGGGCACAGTCGCGGAGTATCCGGTTTTGGGTCGTCGGGGCCGATTTGATGCGTTACAACCAGCCGATTTGCGTGCGTATTATCAGCAGCACTATGTGCCAAATAATATGATTGTACTAGTAGGGGGTGCCGTGGATGTGGCTGCCGTTAAAGCCAAGATCCAGTCAACATTTGGGAAACAAGCCTATGGCGCCGGTATTTCCCGGTCAAAGCCAGTCCTTCAGCCCGTGATTATGCCCCGCGAGTCGGTGGTTGAAGGTCCCACCACGAGTGAGCATGTATCCATTCGGTTTCCAGCCGTTGACTTGTCGCACGCAGACGCATATGCCTTGGATTTATTAGCCTATGTACTGGGCAATGGCCGCCAATCAATCTTGCATCAGGCCTTGGTTGTTGATCAGGGAGTCGCCAATTCGGTCACTGTTCGCTCGGTTACACCAGTTGAAGCCCCCGGGTATTTTGAGATTCAGTTATCCGTGGATCCCGCAGTGCGCCAAGCCGCTGTGCAAGCGGTTTACGATACCTTGAACACACGAACACTTAAGCGAGCCGCTATTCGGCGGGCCAAGAAACAAAAGCTAGCGGAAGATGCCCAATTGAGCCAGGCGTTACCCGATCGATTGGATCGCATAGCCCAATCGCATTTAGCCACAGGAGGGCCGGGATTCTATGCCTATTATGCCCGCCAATTTGATGCGATTACCGCAGCGGATTTACGGCGAGTGCTCGATCACTATATTCAGAAAGGCAGGCCCATCACCACGCGCTTAACACCGCCAAATTCAGGGGTGGAACCCATGCCCCAGGCGGACTACAAACAAACAACCTTGAATAATGGGGTGAATGTGTTCGTACAGCCCAACGCCGATGATCCTGCCGTACGGGTCGTTTTCCGACTGTTGCATGGCTCGGTATCCGAAGCCCCTGGTGCGGGGGCATTAGCGAGCCAAGTGTTTGGTCTGGGAAATAATCGCTTGCAACAGCGGGCACAATCCGTGGGTGCACGTGTGGGGTTGTCTGTAGGGTATGATGAATCGGTGATTGAGCTGACCAGCTCACCGGAAGACATTCACGAACTGATTCGCCACGTTCATGATGCCCTGTATGACCCGGCTATTGGATCCGATGACGTTGCTGTTGAGCAGCGGTTATTGCTGGATCGCATTCGTAAGCGACGCGATCACTGGGCGCATGATGCATTTGCGCAAGTTCGGGCCGATTTTTTTAAAGGGCATCCCTATGCGATACCCTTAGAGGGGGATGAAACTAGTGTATCGGCACTAACACCGGCGGCTATTCGTTCTGTTTATCGGTCGTTACAGCAGGCCCCATTGGTCATTAGCGTGAGCGGTGATTGCGATGCGAAGCGTGTGCACCACCAGATGCATACGCTATTTGGGTCGGTAGCCAAACAGCCCCCACGGCCGTCACGAACCATAGCACCCAAAGTTATGCAAAATAGCCATAGCAAGACACTAAAACAGCCAGTTGCAGCGGTTGTCTTAGCCGTTGATGCGGTCACAATGCGCGATACAATGGCGCATGTAGATTGGCAGATGCTCGATACCGTCTTGGCCGGTATGCAGTACCCAGGGGGGCGGTTGCATCCATTGTTGCGTGGCCAAGAATTGGTGTATGTGGTTCATGGCATACCCCGATTTTATCAAGATCATGGTGTTTTTTATATTTATGCGCTCACCAGCCCCGATTCAGTCAATGCGGTTAAAAATCAGTTGGTAAACACGCTTGAATTGCTCAAGACAGCGGGGTTAGACCCCAACGAGCGGAGTCGCGCCAAAGCTCAGATGCAGTATGCGTATCAGCAGGCGCATGACCCCCCATCAGCACGGGTACACCAAGTCGCACGCTACCAACTGTGGGGCCTGCCCCTGGACACCCACCAACAGCAATTGAGTCGCTTAGCCACAGTAGAAGATTCGGATATTCAAGCAATGGCTCACGATGCATTTAGGGCGTGGCAACTGTATTTATTTTTGCCAGAATAAAAATCAGTTGCAAATAACAAAGGGTGCTGATATACTATGAGAACCCCTCAAGCTGGCGGGGCTTTGAGCTTAAATAGTTTTTATAACTAAAGCTCGGTTCCGCCAGCACCCCACTAATATAACAGGTATCTTAGTGATTAATAAATATCACTTATGCCGGAGACTGGAGAGTCTCGAATGAATTAGAAATCGGACAACCCGCCATAGCTGACTTCAATATCTTCCAAGTGCACGGTTTGATCGCCATCGGAGCTGTGGCGACCCACACCGCGATAGGTAAATCCATGCTCGTGCATGCTGCTTACTTCATAAACATTTCGGGCATCCACAAAGTTTTTTTCTCGGACGGAATCCGCTAGTTTTTGCAGATCCAGGAGTCGAAATTGATTCCATTCGGTCATTAGTACTACCGCATTGGTATCGCTAACCGCATGGTAGGGATCTTTTCCGTATTGAACGCGATCGCCAATTTCAGCTTGGGTATTGGGCATAGCCACGGGATCATAGGCGCAAATGGTACAGCCTTCAGCAAGGAGCTGGTCAATAAGCGCCAACGCAGGTGCATTGCGAATATCATCGGTTTCGGGTTTAAACGATAAGCCTAAAAGCCCAATATGCTTGCCGGCTAAATTACCGGTCAAGGCGCGTATTTTTTCAACAATAATGTGAACTTGACGGTTGTTGATTTCAATGGCAGCATTCACGATTTTAAGCTCAACACCGTTTTCTTTACCAATAAAAGCCAGCGCTTGGGTATCTTTGGGAAAACAGGCGCCCCCGTAACCCGGTCCAGGGTGCAAGAAGTATCGACCGATGCGATTGTCTGCGCCAATTCCCTTGGTAACCTGAGAAACATCAATATTTAGCGTGTCACATAGATTGGCAATTTCATTAATAAATGAGATTTTAGTCGCAAGAAAGGCATTGGCGGCATATTTAGTTAACTCAGCAGCTTCAATGCTGGTGAGCATAATGGGATTTCGCGAACGGTATAAGGACCGGTAAATGGACTGAACACGTTTGACAGAGTCTGTGTCATTGCCCCCAATAATAATGCGATCGGGATGAAAGAAGTCATGAACAGCCGATCCTTCGCGCAAAAACTCTGGATTGGAAACAATAGAAAATTCAGATAAATACACACCGTTTTCAAGCAAGAATAATTCAGCTTTTTTACCAGTTCCTACAGGCACGGTGCTTTTATTAACAATAATTTTTCGGCTAACGGGCCGGGTGTTTTTGATAAATTCGGCAATGGATCGTAGACCATTGAAGTAATCGGACATATCGGCGCTACCGTCGTCGTCCATGGGGGTTCCCACACAGACAATGATAATATCGTGTGAAATAAGGGCCGTGGTTAGATCGGTACTAAAGGTGAGTCGTTTCTCCTCTAAGTTTTTTTGGATATGGGTATCAAGGTTGGGTTCATATATGGGGGCATTTCCCTGATTCAGAGCATCGATTTTTGACGCATCCAAGTCAATGCAGGTTACGTGGTTTCCCAATTCAGCTAAGCAGGTACCGGTGACCAATCCAACGTATCCAACACCAATAATTGCAATTTTTTCCATGCGAGCTCCTTGCTTGAGGCTTGTAATAAGGATGTCGCACGTTTGTAGAATTTGCGACAATGTATGCTACTCTAGAGAGTGCGTACATGGTAAATAGTATACTTAATTTATGCTTGCAATATCAAGAAAATTCTGCAAACGTGCAAAGATGCGTTGTTCGGGTACAGTCAGTATGACACAGCTCGCTGATTTTTTGGCCTATTTGCAGGTTGAAAAAGGGTTGGCTAGGGCGACTATTCAAGCGTATGAATCCGATATTCTTGCCGTTTTGTCGCACTGCGATTGCCGGAGTGTCGATGAAACGGCCGTGGCTGATTATTTGGGGAATCGGGGCTACGCCAAAGCAACGGTGCGACGCAAATGGACCGCTATTCGGTTGTATCGCCAGTTTTTAGGTGTTGATACAGCCGCTTCGCCCACAATGCCAACGGTGAATCGCCGGTTGCCCACGGTCTTGACGCAAGATCAAATGCAGGTGTTTTTAACACAGCCAATCGTGTCGCGAACGCCCAAGCGAGATGGGTTAATGCTGGCGCTATTGTATGCCTGTGGCTTGCGGGTTTCGGAAGTGGCTCAATTGCGATCGGAGCACGTGGATATGACGGAGGGCATTATGCGTGTAATTGGCAAGGGGCAGGCGCATCGCTTGGTACCGTTTAATGGGTGGGTCCGCACGTGCTTATTGGACTATGCCTGTGAGCGTCCTGAAGGAGGCGCCCCGTATGTTGTACTCAGTAGTCAGGGTCGACCCGTGACTCGGCAAACGATTTATCGGGTTGTGGTGCGCCAAGCGGCTCAGGTTGGGTGTGTGGCGTCGCCCCATACATTACGGCATTCATTTGCGACACATTTATTGGAAAAAGGAACTCATTTGCGGGGCATTCAGACATTGTTGGGCCATCGGTCCATTCAAACAACTCAGGTGTATACGCATTTGGACACGAAGCAGTTAAAGTCGGCGTATCAGCGCGCCTGGGAGGCAAATAATGACACTTAGTATTGGATTAATTTTATTAATATCGGTAATTGTGCATGAAGTGGCACATGGCTATGTGGCTGATTATTTGGGGGACACAACGCCACGAGCAATGGGGCGTTTGTCTTTGAATCCACTGGTTCACATGGATTGGTTGGGTTCGGTTTTATTGCCGATGCTGATGATGGTTAGTGGCGCATCGGTGTGGTTGGGCTGGGCGAAGCCAGTCCCGGTGAACCCCCGAAACTTTGCCAATCCCAGCCGGGACATGATGCTGGTGGCGTTGGCGGGACCGCTTAGTAATTTGGGATTGGCGGGGTTGGCGAGTATTGGGCTAAAGATGATTCCGATGTGGGCGAGTGTTGGGGATGTTACCCCAGCGATAGTGCTATGCCAACAGGCCGTGATCATTAATGCGGGGTTAATGGTATTTAATTTAATGCCAATTCCGCCGTTAGATGGGTCAAAAATTATGCTGCATTGGGCCGCTCAGCCTGTTCGAGAAATGCTGTATCGCATTGAGCCCTACGGGTTTGCTCTAATTTTTATGCTTGCATATTTGGGCGTGTTAATGCCCATTATTCGTTTATTCATGGTGCCGGTGATTCGAATGCTAGTGTAGTATGCAGTATTGGCTAGACGCTTATAATATTATTGGTTCTATGCCGACGCTGGCGTTATCGGATCCAGATAAAGAAAAGCAGTTTGTTTCGTATATCATTAAAACCAGTGAGTCACGGCAGTATTGCTGGATTGTGTTTGATGGCCAAGACGGAGACGTCTCGCACGAACGGCATCGCACGCACACGACAGTATTTACACCAGAGTATCAATCAGCGGATGCGTATATTATTGAAAAAACAGCCCAGTGTAGGCATCCGGATGCTCAGATTGTGGTCACCGATGACCGGGCCTTGGCGCGTGCGGTTCGGCGAAACGGGGGTCATGTCCAACCATGTACTGAGTTTCTGGCGAATCGTACCAGACAATCGCATAGCCGGTCAGATGAGAAACCCGGGGCTCCCTGGGAGTCTGAAGTGGACTGGTTGTGTGACCGGTGGGACGAACGTTCGCTATAGGGTTGCGGCCGCTTCAACGGCTTTAGCCACCTGATACGAAACATCCTTGTCTAAAACCGATGGAATCACAGCCTCGGGGGTGATATCGCGTACGGACTCGGCCAACGCTTTGGCTGCTGCGACTTTCATCTTAGGGGTAATGGTTTTGGACCGAGCATTAATAGCCCCTCGAAATATTCCGGGGAAAATCAAAACATTGTTGATTTGATTGTTAAAATCACTTCGGCCAGTACCGACAACCGAGGCGCCAGCCGCTTTGGCTTCATCGGGCATGATTTCAGGAATGGGGTTGGCCATTGCAAAGATAAATGGATCTGGATTCATGCTTCGAACCATGGCTTGTGTCACACAATTGGCACTGCTCACACCCACAAAGACATCAGCACCCACGAGGGCATCGGCTAGAGAGCCGTTTTTGCATTCAGGGTTGGTTAGCACCGCGAGAGATTGCTTGGCCACTAGATTGGCTAAGTCTGGCCGATCAGGAGATAAGATGCCTTTTCGGTCGCAAATTAAGACTTGTTTCACGGATTCGATATCGGGGTATCCGTGACCCAGGAGCAGTTCCGCGATGGCAGTTCCGGCAGCGCCTGCGCCGTTAATCACAATCGTTAAATCAGACAAGTGTTTGCCCGTAAGTTTAGCCGAATTCATGAGAGCGGCTAGTAAAGTAATAGAGGTTCCATGCTGATCGTCATGAAAGACAGGAATGCCTAAATCTTGCAATGCATCTTCAATTTCAAAGCAGCGCGGTGCCGCAATATCTTCCAGATTAATACCCCCAAAAACGGGCGCTATTCGCCGGACGGTTTCGATGATTTCTTGAGTATCCTGAGTGTTTAAGCAGATAGGAAAGGCGTCAATTTTGGCGTATTCTCGAAAGAGCATGCATTTGCCTTCCATAACCGGCAGGGCGGCTTCCGGGCCGATGTTGCCCAAGCCGAGTACGGCTGACCCGTCCGTGACTACAGCCACGGTGTTGTTTTTAATGGTGAGATCATAAACACTATCAGGGTTTTGAGCGATGGTTTCGCAAATGCGTGCCACGCCGGGCGTGTAGGCAAGCGCCAAGTCGTGACGGGTGTTAATTTCCAACTTGCTTCGAACCCGTAGCTTGCCTTTTA
>DJIL01000015.1:0-6578 GCA_002433595.1 bacterium UBP8_UBA6595
CCGCTTGCTTTGCACCCGCTTTTTTTGCTGATGCTTGCTTTGCTGATCGCTTCGCTATAGGTTTTTTAGCCACCTGTTTTTCCGCTGGTTTCTTACGATCAGATTGCGAGCTTGCCGGTTGTTTATTCTCCTTTGGAGCCCGTAATGCTGCTTGCTTTTTCGACCCCCTGCCGACCAGTTCATCCGCTAAGTTTTTAAACGCCACGGCATCCAACGTCTCTGCCTCCATTAACGCGGTTGATAGCGTCACCAATGCTGCACGATGCGTCACCAATAGCTTTTTAGCTATTATGTAATTTTTTTCTATTAATTGCTGAATGGCTTCATCAATTTGTCGCGATGTTTGATCGGAATAATCTTTGGAATGATCGGAATAATCGCGTCCCAAAAACACATTTTGACTCTCTCGGCCATACTTGCGGGTACCCAACTCACTCATACCGTACAAACATACATACTGACGAGCCAAATCTGTGGCTCGCTCAATATCGTTGGAGGCTCCCGACGTGATTGTTTTAAACATCAGCTCTTCAGCGATTCGGCCCCCCATTAACACCTGTATTTTCGCCTCAATATCTTCATTAGAAATCAAGTATCGGTCTTCCGTGGGTAACTGAAGCGTATAGCCCAACGCCATACCTCTGGGTAAAATAGTAACTTTATGAACCGGGTCCGTGCCCGGTACTATATGGGCCACTAAGGCATGCCCAACCTCATGGTATGCAATAATCTGTTTTTCTTTGTCATTCATAATGCGAGACTTTCGTTGCGGGCCTGATAACACACGCTCCATGGCAGCTTCTACATGCGTCTGGTCTATTTTTAAGCAATTACCACGAGCGGCTAACAACGCTGCTTCATTGAGCACATTGGCTAAATCAGCGCCGGTGAACCCCGATGTCGCACGCGCTAATACCGATAGCTGGCAATTGGCATCAAATTTTTTACCTTTTGCATGAATCGCTAAAATTGCCTCTCGACCCATTAAATCCGGCTTGTCCACCACAATTTGCCGATCAAATCGACCCGGACGCAATAACGCTGGGTCTAAAATATCGGGTCGATTGGTGGCTGCAATTACAATAACCCCCTCGTTTTTACCAAACCCATCCATTTCAACTAGCAACTGGTTTAGCGTTTGCTCCCGCTCATCATGCCCCCCACCTAGACCCGCACCCCGTTGCCGCCCCACAGCATCAATTTCATCTAGAAAAATAATGCTGGGGGATTGTTTTTTTGCTTGTGAAAACAAATCCCGAACCCGTGAAGCCCCCACGCCCACAAACATCTCAACAAAATCGGACCCTGAAATACTAAAGAATTGAGCATCCGCCTCTCCGGCAACTGCACGCGCCAACAACGTTTTTCCCGTTCCTGGTGACCCCATTAGCAACGCGCCTTTCGGGATTTTAGCCCCAATTTTAGTGAATTTTTTTGAATCTTTTAGATAATCCACAATTTCACGCAACTCTTCAACGGCTTCATCCGCTCCGGCAACATCATTAAACGTTACCGTGTCTTTGGTATCCGTTTGGGGCTTGGCTTTGGTTTTGCCAAACGACATGGCCTGGCTGTTCATGCCTTGCGCTTGCTTAAAAATAAAAAACCAAAAAACGGCTATTAATAGAAACGGGAATAGCGCCTGAATTAATAAACCCAGAACCCAACCCGAATCTGATGGGTTCACCGTTACATCGACGGAATTGGTTTGCAAGGTTGCCATGAGTGCGTCATGCTCAATAAAATAGGCCTTGTAGGTTTCACCCGTTGTCGCCTGTTCAATAATTAACCGTTCTGACGGGCGAATAACAACCGACTCAACCGCTCCTTGCTTCACATGCTCCAAAAACGTTGTATATGAAATTAAGGGAACCTCTTTCGGTGGAAAAAGATAACTGCTCACCACTGAAAAAATTACTAACGCAATAAAGAAATACCACAGTCCGGACTTCCAATCCGGACGCTTGCGTTTGGATTCATTATTTGATTTATGTGCTTGCTTAGCCATTGGTCTTTATATAGTTTAAGCGATATACTCTAAAACAACAACTTCAAGCACTGGAATCCATCGGATTTATAGTATGCAAAAACTGTGCGGCATCCCGTCGAATAGCCGATTTTTTTTCGTCCCCCATTCGATCGTATGTGTTATACATCATGCCCATTCGGTGGTTGGATTGCAAATGATCCCGATTCCGAGCGAGAAAGTCCCAATATAAATAATTAAATGGACACGCATTTGGCCCCGTTTTTTCAGCTACTTTGTATCGGCACTGTTGGCAGTAATTGGACATTTTATGAATGTAACTCCCGCCAGCCGCATACGGTTTGCTCGCCAGATACCCACCATCGGCAAATAAAATCATACCCGTAACATTGGGCAGTTCAACCCATTCGTACGCATCCGCATACACAATTAAAAACCAGTCATTGACGGCCTTCGGGTCTAGCCCTGCCAATAACGCAAAGTTCCCCAATACCATGAGCCGCTGAATGTGATGGGCATAGGCATTGCGCTTTGTTTCCTGAACACACTGAGCGATGCAATTCATGCCTGTTTTTCCCGTCCAATAAAAATCCGGTAGTGGGCGTGTGGCACCCAGTGCGTTATTTTGTGCATAATCCGGCATCATCCGCCAATAAATGCCCCGGACATACTCTCGCCACCCCATGATTTGCCGAACAAAACCCTCCACCGCATTGAGCGGAGCATCCCCGCGATTATAGGCATCAACCGCTGCCGTGACACACGGTAACGGTTGTAACAACCCACAATTTAAATAAAAACTAATGTGTGAATGATACAGCCATGGCTCCCCTTGAATCATGGCATCTTGGTAATCCCCAAAGCGCGGCAATCGATGGGCAATGAAGTCGTCTAAAACAGCCTGAGCTTGGTCGTGCGTTACCGCCAAGTACATGGGGTCTATATCCCCAAAATGATCCGAAAATCGATCCGCAACCATCGCCATTACCGACTGGGTTATGGCATCGGGCTTGGTTTGCCAGGGTGGCGGAATCTGGACGCCTGATTTTAGCGGTTTTCGATTATCCGCATCGTAGTTCCACTTCCCGCCTACTGGTTGATCCTCTGCTATTAGTATGGCATACCGCTTGCGCATCAGCCGATAAAAATACTCCATTCGTAATTGCTTACGCCCCGATGCCCATGCATCAAAAGTCGCTAATGAACATAAAAACCGAGTGTCCTCACGAATATCGACCGAAACACCCAGCGCCTGCGCCCATGCCTGAACCTCCACCATCACCCGATAGTCACCCGGATGGGTGACCACAATGTGATCGCACCCATACTGACGCATCGCCCGCTGAACCTCACCGCGAAACGACCCCGTATTTTTGGGGTCATCCAACGGCGTATAAGCCACTGTATACCCAGCCGACCGCAACGCATTGGCAAAATGCCGCATCGCTGAGAATAAAAACGCTAATTTCTTTTTATGGTGTTTGACATAGGTGGCTTCATCCCAAACTTCCGCCATGCACACAACTGTTGTCGCTGGATCGGCACCGGATAACGTGGCAATATCCAACGATAATTGATCACCAAAAATAACACACAGCGTTGTCATATAGACTCGGCGTTCATCTGCTGAAACGCGGCAAGGGCCGCCGCTCGGGTCTGCGCTAAGTCCACACACGGTTGCGGGTATGTCACCCCCAACTGAATCCCGGCACTGGCCAATACCGCAGCTGGCGCCGTCCATGGGTGCGCCAAGTATTCGGTAGGCAACGCGGCCAACTCTGGAATATAGCGACGAATATAGGCCCCATCAGGATCAAACTTTTGACCCTGAAGCACGGGATTAAAGACTCGAAAATAGGGCGCCGCATCCGACCCGCTGCCCGCCACCCATTGCCAACTGGCACTGTTATTGGCTGGGTTGGCATCCACCAACGTATCCCAAAACCACCGTTCCCCGTGCCGCCAATGCATCCGGGCATTTTTAACTAAAAACGAGCCGGCAATCATCCGGGGTCGATTATGCATATATCCCGTTTGCCACAGCTCTCGCATCCCAGCATCCACCATCGGAATTCCCGTTTCGCCCCGCTGCCATAGACGCATTAGCGCGGGGTCCTCTTGCCAGGGAAACGCATCAAACAGGGGTTGCAAATTTGTGTGTGGTACTGTGGGGTGATGGTGCAACACATAATAGGCAAATTCTCGCCAGCCCAACTCGGAACAAAAATGCGCCCGCTGGTTGTTCATGGATTCCGCATACACCGCGTGCCACAACTGATTGGGTGACACCTCCCCAAAATGCAAATGCGGGGATAGTCGAGAAACACTAGGATCAGCTGGAAAATCTCGCCGATCTTTATAGTGATCCAACCCCGTATCAACAAAGGCATTAAACCGGCGATGCCCCCCCAACTCACCAATATCCCAATGCGGAGCCAGTGCCTGATCCCACCGAATGCGCGGCAATAAGTTTAAGGCATTGATACTGGGCAACGCCATCGAATCCGACTGATACCCACCACCCTGAGGCTCTGGAATGGGGGCTCGCGGTGCCGGTGCAGCCAGGCACCCCCGTTTGTAAAATGGCGTAAATACGCCATACGGCGTGCCATCGGGCTTCACAATTGTATCGGGCTCCCATAACAACGACCCGCTGTGCACCGAAACCGCAACCCCACGCTCACGAAGGGCATCGGCAACTTGCGCATCCTGCGCCACCCGCCAAGGGACATACTCTCGGGTCCAGTGCACGGCCGTGATCTGTAGGCGCGTCACGAGATCTACCAAAATAGCGACTGAATCCCCCTTATATACCGATAAGGACCCCTTGAGCCGCTGCCGTAAATCCGTCAAGCTATGGTGCAACCACCACCGACTGGCGGCTCCCGGAGCGTGCATGCCTGCAGCGGCATCATCTAAAATATAAATAGGCACCACCTGGCCGTGCTTGACTGCCTGAGTTAACGCCGGATTATCCGCTAACCGTAAATCTTGTCGAAACCAGTGAATAGCCAAGCTGGGCGGACTCATAATTCGTCCGTGCGCATTTTTTTACCATGCTTGGCGGTGCGACCCGATACCCGCTTGCGCCATAATCGAAAACTTGAGGGCTTTAAATGCGTCCGCATAATCGCAATAACCTCCGGCTCTGAAACACCGGTGGCGGCCTCAATGGCATCAAAAGCAGTTTTGTCGCACCAGGCCATTCCAATAATGTCATCGATCATATCTGGATCCATGGTTATGGCTGAATAGGCAATCCCTGCCAATCCCAGCACTGGCCCGTATCGGCAGGCGTTAGATTTTCTACCACGTTTATTAAGCGTTCAGCCGCATACTTCGCTGTAAACAATTGATCACTGGGGACTCGTGCCTGAAATGGCTTTGACAAGGCACTGTCCACAGTCCCCGGGTGCAACCCGACAACAATGGCGTGCTTATTCACGCGTTGCATCTCAATAGCCGCTGTTTTTATAATCATATTTAATGCCGACTTAGACGCTCGATACGCATACCACCCCCCCAGGCGATTGTCCGAGATACTCCCCACACGCGCCGATAAGGCCGCAAACACCGACCGATGCGTTGTCGATAGCTTGGGCAAAAAATATTTCGCTACAAGGGCTGGAACAACCGTGTTGACATGCAACACCCGATTCAAATGGTCCATCGACAGGGCCCCCACTGTTTTTTCTGGCATCAGCCCTCCGTCGTGCAACATCCCCGTTGCCACAATAACGGCACTCAGCGGGCCATCTTGGGCGGCAGTTTCAGCCGCCTGGGCAATGGAATCCTCATCCGAATAATTAATGCTATGGGCATGGGCACGGGGCACCGTATCGCGCAGGCTCTGTCGCGAAAACAGGTGCACCGTAACCGCCGGATACTGCGCGGCGTACCCATGAGCCAACGCTTGACCAATAGCACCGGATGCACCAACAATTGCAATAGTCTTTGACATCGATACCTTAGTGTAGCATACCCGGATTTAACCCTGTGGCTTCGCTATTTCGGTTCGTTTAAAAATGTATTAACTGGCTTTGCCCTATGATTTTCTAGTTTCTTACCAATAACCCTAGCGCTAGGGCAGTGACACCAACAACCCCATTAGAGGCACCACGATGTGCTCCAGATGCGTCTTGGAATGATGAGGTTGTTGAGGCTGTTGAGGCTGGTGAAGCATTGGGACGTGGCTGCTCACCTGGCCTCGGATCACAATACACGGGAATCCATAGACCAGAATCTTCGAATTTTTTTATACTATCTCTCAAAGCCTCACAAACTGCGGATTCATTCACGCCATTCGTTTCGGTTGGACCGGCTTGGATAATTTCCATAATTTTTTTTAAAATAATTTTAGCGCCCAATACTGTATGTTCATCAATACCCTTCCTGTTGGCGAAGGCTGCAAAATCGTCAATATCGCCTTGGTCTTGGGCTTGGCTATCGTAAACTTGAAATTCAGTAAAAGTCTTATTATCAGAAACTGTATCAGCATCTGCAATATAAATTAATTTTCCATCAACTTGCAATATATATTCGGGACCACTTCCTTCATTCGTTGATTCATACATTAAAATATTAGCGTCTG
>DJIL01000015.1:6931-13850 GCA_002433595.1 bacterium UBP8_UBA6595
GTGTTTTTACCAAATCAATAATCACATGACTGTTTTCCACTCCGCTTTTGATATAAACACCCTGTTTAGGGTAAACTATTAGACAATGAGTAACATACCGGGTATCAATCCTAGCGCAATGCCCAATTCGCAATCCAGTGGCAAAAAAAGCACCGCTGGTCAAGAATCCATAAAAGGCCTAACGGATGACATGGCCGGGGTTTTGTCGGCAGGAAAAACAGCCAATCTAAACTCAGAATCCGCCGCCCCTATTCAAGGTAAAACACCGCAGCATCAGCAATCAACCAATCAAGAAGACGCTATGCTCGTTGCTATGGCCGCTTTGGATGAGCTTGTTAAAAAAGACAAACAAGAAAAATCCACAAAAAACCAGTCGTTTTCCGATAAACTACGCGGTTTCAAAAGCATTCGCAATCAATTAGAAGGGGTTCAGCTAAACAACCCGGAAGAACAAGCCATTGTGGAAGAGTTTATGCGCAACTACGACACTATCTCTCGAAAATACAACCAACTCAAAAACGCCAAAGACCAACTAGAAGCACTCAAAAAAAAGCATAATACCCCTGAAGAAGACACCCCTTAATGTTGAATCAAGAGTCGCTTCGCAACCGGATGAAACAAGACGAACTGCGTAAGCAACTCGCCGCAATGAAAGAGTTTAACAGTATGTCTAAGCAATTTTTACGCTTACTCAATTTTAACTTAAAAGCGACTGAAAAAGACATTCAAAGCTTAATGAGCCAAAGCGAGTATAGGCCGCCACCCGGGCAACACTCGCTCGACATTATGACTGTGGATATTGGGGATACTGAAGTTGAAACCAAAACTGGAAAATTCAGAACTCCCATGCGGTGGGAAGACACGTTACCCGATAGCGACCGTGGCGTCATTATTTAAATTAATTCCATGCTAGTTACTATCCTTCCGAATCAATCCCTACCCGAGACTGCCGATCTTTCTATGATCCCTGGAGACAAATCCATATCCCATCGTTTAGCGCTGCTATGTGCCCTAAGCCATGGATCCACTACCATTTATAATTTTTTACGCTCTGATGACTGTTTAAATACAGTGGCTATTATTCAGCAATTGGGGGTATCTGTCACGGACACTGGCACAGCCATAACCATTCATGGCGTGGGGCTGCATGGCCTTCGGGCATCCCGAACTCCCCTGAATGTCGGCAACTCTGGAACCGCTATTCGGTTGCTTACCGGATTACTAGCCGCCCAATCGTTTTCAAGCACCATCACGGGTGATACGTCCATTCAATCACGGCCCATGGCACGGGTGACTCAACCGTTGATCAAAATGGGAGCCATCATTGACAGCGAGTACGCCCCCCTGCATATATCGGGTGGCGGATCGTTATTGGGCATTGACTACACCTTGCCCATGCCCAGCGCTCAAGTAAAATCAGCCCTCCTGTTTGCCGGGCTCTATGCCAATGGCCCCACCACAATTCACGAGCCAATTGTATGCCGCGATCACACCGAGCGTCTCTTTAAGCATTTTGGCGTTCCCCTAACCCAAGCACCCGCTCGCACAACCGTAACCCCACCCGAAAATTTTACTGCACCACGCGATCCCTTCTCTGTTCCCAATGACTTATCGTCTGCTATTTTTTTTATGGCGCTGGGTTTGCTTCGTCAAAAATCATGGACTTTTGATGCGATTGGTGTAAACCCCACCCGACGCGCGGGTCTCGACCACTTAATGGCTATGGGCGGAATTATTCACAGCGTCCCCACAACCCAAACAACTGAACCGACCGCTCAAATCAGCTTACAGCCCAGCACCCTGTCTCATGCGCCTATTGCCGCTGAATCTGTGGCTAATTTAATTGACGAAATTCCCATTTTAGCCATTACAACCCTGTGTGCCGGACACCCGTTTCATATTCGAAATGCCGCTGAACTTCGGGTAAAAGAATCGGACCGACTCGCCACTATTGCTCAATTAGCCCAGGCACTTGGCGCCCATGTCCAGGAGCACCCCGATGGCCTGGATATTGACCCCCCTCTGAAGTTTTTAAATTTTGAGTACGATTGCCAGTTTGACCACCGATTGGCTATGAGTGCCATTGTGGCAGCCTTAGCCACCGGCGTTCGAGCTACAATCCATGGATGCGAAAGCATTCGAACTTCTTTCCCCTCTTTTTTTGCTTTGTTGGATACCCTTCATGTAGCGTATACTATAGATTAATTATGTTATCAATTGTATCTGAGTCTATTGAATCCACCATTAAGCAGCTGCATCAACGCAATGCCGCAAGCCCGGAAATACACACACAATTACGGAAAATGGCTAAGGCGATTCAAACAAACGGCGATTCAGCTCTTTTGGACTATACCAGCCAATTTGACAACTGCACCTTTGGGTCCGCTCGTGAGTTGTTGGTCCATGATCGGGAATATGCCTATGATCGAGTATCGGATACGGCAATTGCCGCCATTCAACGGGCTATTGAAAATATTCGCCGCTACCATCGGCACCAAGTACCGAAAGACTGGCGGTCGTCTGGCGGACCCGGCGTTCGCTATGGGGCCCAATACCGGCCATTGGATGCTGTAGGATTGTATGTGCCTGGCGGTCGTGCACCGTTGGTATCCACCGCTATTATGACGGCTGTTCCCGCTGCTATTGCCGGAGTTCCCCGCATGGTTATGGCCACCCCCCCTCAACCCGATGGCAGTATCCACCCGGCAATTGTTGTTGCCGCCGATTTAGCGGGCGTTCATGAAATTTATAAACTCGGGGGCGCTCAAGCTATTTTTGGGCTAGCGTATGGCACCGAATGCATTCCAGCTGTGGATAAAATTGTTGGCCCTGGCAATCAGTATGTCACTCAAGCCAAGCAACTGGTCTATGGCACGGTTGATATCGACAAACCCGCGGGGCCATCGGAAGTATTAATTGCGGTTGAATCCATCGAGTATGCGGCTCGCGCAGCCGCTGACCTTTTGTGTCAATTGGAGCACGATCCGCTCGCTGTGGGCTGTATCGTTTCTACGCAATTAGCAACACTCCAAGCCATTCGAGCCGAAGTCGTCCGGCAGTTGCCCGAACGCACCCATCGCACAACCATTAAAACAGCCTTGGATCATGCGGTATTGTTTCACGTGAAACACCCGGCCGATGTTCTTGCGGTTATTAACCAAGTGGCTAGTGAGCATTTGGTGTTGTTGCGTGATGACTTTGAGTCGTTGCTCCCCAAAATTCGACATGCCGGCTCCATTTTTTGCGGCCCCCACACCCCCGTTACAGCGGGTGATTATTATGCCGGGCCCAATCATGTACTGCCTACCAGTGGTTCGGCACGCTTTGCCTCCCCCTTGGGTGTTATGGACTATATGAAATACAATGCCATTTTAACCTATGACGCCAACGCCTTAGCCAATGCCGAAGACGATCTCGCCATTCTAACTGATTTAGAAGGCCTCGAGGCGCACTTCAATGCAGTGGCTGTTCGGCTATCATGATTGAGTTAAACTGGCGAGCCCCACGCATTCTTGGCATTGTCAACATAACGCCGGACTCGTTTTCAGATGGGGGGCAATGCCTATCCCTAGACGCAGCTCTTCGACACATTGAGCAGTTAATTCAGGCGGGTGCGGATATGATTGACATTGGAGCCGAGTCCACACGCCCCGGCGCTGAACCGGTATCTGAAGCCGATGAGGCCGCGCGGTTAATGCCCCTGTTGAAGGCCTACCGACACCATTTTGACACGCCATTTTCGATTGACACCACCAAAAGTGTCATTGCTGATTTAGGGTTGCGCCATGGGGCCGCTTATGTGAATGACATTAGCGCATTCCGAGTCGATTCAGCGATGCCCGACGTTATTGCTCAGCATGGTGCTGGCGCCATTATTATGCACAGCATCGGCACGCCAAAAACCATGCAAAACAACCCTCAATACATCGATATTATGGCCACTATTACCGGTGTTTTAACCACCGCTATTCATCAAGGGGCTGCCGCTGGAATTTCTGATATTATCCTTGATCCTGGGTTGGGTTTTGGCAAAACGCCCGCCCAAAACGCCCATATTATCCGGCATTTAAGCGACTTGCGTGCGTTGGAGCGCCCTATTTTAGTGGGGCCGTCGCGAAAGTCTATGATTCGGCATTGGGTGGGCGATACGGGACTACTAACCGGCACCTTAGGTGCGGTTGTTGCAGCCTACTCCCAGGGCGCGACATGGTTCCGGGTGCATGATGTTCATGAAGTCAAGCAAGCGCTCACTGTGGCTCACCAATGTTTAGGCGAACCAACCGTCCACGCATGAACCCAGTACTCATTGCCTTGGGCACCAACATTGGCGACCGTGCGGGACATATTCGCCGTGCTATTTCGGCTCTACGTGCTACACCAGGGATTGCCAGCTTGACTACCGCCCCTTGGTTTGAAACAGACCCTGTGGGCATGACCGACGCCCCCATCAACCCATTTATTAATACGGCTGTTACGGTTGAAACGTCCCAAGAGCCTGCCGCTGTATTAGCACTGCTGCAGGGCATTGAAACGACCATGGGGCAAGCCATTGACAAAAACAATACCGCGCGCATTATTGACCTGGATATTATTGGGTATGGGTCCCGGGTCATTAACCACCCCCACTTAACCATTCCACACCCTCGATTTCGAACTCGGCGGTTTGTATTGGAGCCATTGGTTTTTATTGCCCCGGATTGGGTAGACCCAGTATCTGGGCAGTCAATTCGGGCTTTATTTGAGTCGCTTAGCCCATGAACCAGACCTTTTCTTATTCGGAATTACCCGCTATTTGCGTCGAATTAATGCCCGCCGTCATGGCCCATCGACTCGTCTTGTTTTCAGGGCCTATGGGTGCGGGAAAAACAACAGTGATTGCGGCATTAGCCCATGCGTTGGGGTGCACGGATTGGGTGCGATCGCCATCGTATACGTGGGTGAATCAGTATCGCATACACAGCCCGCATTATACAGGACCGCTCTATCATTTGGATTTGTATCGATTGGACACGGTTTCATCGGTAGAATCCGTGGTGCATCATGTGGATTTGGCTCGGTATATTGAAGACGCGGATGCCTTGTGCTTTATTGAATGGGGGGAGCAATTGCCCCCTGTCTTGCATACGCGACCGCCACTGTGCATCCACATGGACTATGGACAGTCGGAAGATGAGCGAGTAGTATGGACAACCAATGGTACTTCTAGACACCCCAGTATGCACGCGTGATTGGCAAGCGCCGGACTTCACGCTATCGGATCCAACGGGTCGGCCAGTTGCCTTAGCGGATCAGTGGACAGCCTCAGCGGTATTGATTGCATTCATTTGCAATCATTGCCCGTATGTTCAGCGCATTGCGAACCGATTGGCAACGGATACATCCGCCTTACTTGCGGACGGCATTGCGGTTTTGGGGGTCATGAGCAATGATTATGTGGCCTATCCGGATGATGCGCCAGCAGCCATGTTTCAGTTTGCTCAGCAGCATGGGTTTGATTTTCCGTATTTAGTGGATGCGGATCAAGCCGTGGGCCGGGCCTATGGGGCGGTCTGCACACCGGATTTTTTTGGGTTTAATGCCCGTGGTCAGCTGCAGTACCGCGGCCGGTTGGACGATGCCCGTGCCACAGAAAACCCGGATCAGCGGATACCCGAATTGCGCAATGCCATGCGGCAGATTGCCAAAACGGGTCGTGGTCCGGATCAGCAACACCCCAGCATTGGGTGTTCCATTAAGTGGCGACTCAGCTAAAGCGTTGTTTCCAGTTCCAGTATTTAATTTTCCGAAATAATTTGCAAAACTTGCCCCGGATAAATTGTCGTTTCATTTTCAAGACTTGCGCGATTATTTTCGTATAAGAGCGTCCATTTTTCAGGGTCATTGTATACTGTTGGCTGCGCGGCAATGGAATTTAGGGTATCGCCAGGTTGAACCACATAGTCGGTTGTTTTTGATGCAGACTGAATACTTTGAAGCCGTGCATTTTGACTGGCCACTTCGGCTTCTAAAGCCGTTACTTTTTCTTCTAACCGTGTAGCTTTTTTTTCTGAAGCCATGTATTGCCTATTTTTATTATTCAACCGTTGTTGGAGTGTCGTGGCTTGGGCCGCTAATTGGTCTCGGTCCGCTATTTTTAACGCTGCCTGTTTCTGAGCGTCCAGGGTATCCGCTTTGGCACTGGCATAATGGGTATAAAAGCGATCCAGCGTTTTGTTTGCTTTTTTATAATCTTTCTTATTGGCATGCGCTTGCCCTGTGTCATAAAGCGTTTGAAGCGTTTGGTAGTGATTGGGCACCCACGTTGGCATCTTAAGCGCGACGGCTTCTGCCATAACAGCCTCTGCATTGGCCGTTTCTTTTTCAACGCGTGATTGCAGCTCGGAATCACTACAGCCTGTCAATACACCCACTGCAACAATTGCGATTCCAAATACAGCGGTTATGTTCATTTGATAGTCCTTATGTTTAAAAGTTATTGCGATAGCAAAAAAAATTACGAAAAAGAAAATAATAATTTAATAATTTAAAATGAATGGGTGGCGTATGAAAGTCCTTTACTTTGGCTCCCCCGGTCGGATTCGAACCAACGACCCAGCGGTTAACAGCCGCTTGCTCTGCCAACTGAGCTACAGGGGAACAATCTCAGGCTTATTTAGTGTATCGATTGTACGAGTTTCTTGTCAAGCGTTGGTCAAGTTGGGTATGATGAGTAAATTGCGGAAAGGTGTCCGAGCGGTTGAAGGAGCACGCCTGGAACGCGTGTATACAGGAAACTGTATCGTGGGTTCGAATCCCACCCTTTCTGCCAGGCATAGCTGGCGGTATTTGCCGTTAACCGAGAACTAATTAGCCTGTACAAATTCATTAGACACCGGATTGTGCCAAATGTGTGTGACAAATGTGTGTGCCAAATGTGCCA
>DJIL01000053.1 GCA_002433595.1 bacterium UBP8_UBA6595
TTCTGGCTCAGTTTCTGGCTCTGGCTCTGGTTCTGGCTCTGGCCCAAAGGGAACCTTGAGGGGTGTTGATTCCAATTCAGACTCCCAAAAACCAAATGGCGCAAACACTTTACTGACTGTGGTTACAAAATTCCGGAGATATTGTGGGTAAGCCGACGGTGTGTTCATTGTATCGGCTGCAAGGACTGAACTGGCTAATTGAAAAAGCAAAACAATAGTGCACGCACAGTATTTCATAGCAATAATTTTTTTTGGAACTTTTTTTGGAACTATGTATAAAACTTTATCACAATTATCAGACAAAAAAAAGGACAGAGCCCGAAGACTCTGTCCCAATCTTAGCCAATTATTAAATCAACTGATTTAAATATCGGTATACGTTAGCGTCAACACATCTGAATACGTTCCGGCCATATCCAAAGCACCGCCTAGTGCATTCGCATTAACATACAAGTCAAAGTTCGCATCTGTTGCCGACGACACAATGCTACCCGCTCGCGACAAGATTGATACTTGACCATTGCTAAGTGCATCTGACGCATGCGTCAAAACAGAATCTACGCCCTGCCCCAGCGAACCCGTTTGCTTAATATTAACCGAATATGGAATTGGAACTTCACCATCTAACACTGAATCAGGCTGCAAAATTCCGCCTTGCGCACTGACCATGCTTAAATCAAAACCGTCCCGAGAATTATTACGAACAGTGAACGTTCCGAGCTTCACGGCTGCCCCACTTGGGTTTAGCTGCGCGGTGATCACGCGTGTTTTAAAATAGCTTTCTCGTGCCACATGATGATCAATTTTAAACTGCTTGGTCAAGTGTCCATTCTTAACTCGCGCTCCGTCCCGAAACACACCATCTTCATTCCAGCCATCGGCTGTATAGCCATCGGTGTCATAAACCGTTCCGTTTTTGTGCACTTTATCTGCTAGGAATCCGCCTTCATCGTACCCTTCATAATCTCGGCCATCCGGACCATAGGCATTATCATCCACTGTTAACGTGTCTAGACCAAACACACTGCCGGACTGCGTCAACCCATTAGAGTCAAACTCATCGCCATCGGCTGTCATACCTGACGTGTCAAATTCAGACTGTGTCGTGCTATGCACACCCGTTACGTAGAATCCATCGCCATTAATCCCGCTAGTATTGTATCCATCACGGTCATACCCAGAGGCATTGTACCCAATTGAGTCATAGCCATCAGCATCATACAAATCGCCATCCGAAGACACACCACTCGCATCAAATTCAGTACCCGTTTCACTATTAATGCCCGCTCGATTAAACCCGTCTCCGTTGTACCCATCAACCGCATATCCATACTGATCATAAATATCGCCATCAATCGTGAGCCCATTCGAGTCAAACTCCGTGCCCGTATCGCGGTGAATATAAGTGGCAATATCAAACCCGGATTCATTGACCCCATTGGCGCTCAAGCCATTAATATCAAACCCACGCGAATCATATTCGTCCCCATCAATGGTTAATCCATTGGCATCAAACTCTGTGCCTGTTTCCTGATTAACACTGCTGGCACTCCAACCGCTTACATTATACCCATCGCTGTTGTATCCATTAATATCATAGCCCAACGAATCATACGCATTGCCGTTTACTGTCATGCCGCTTGGGTCAAACTCCGTACCTGTATCGCGATGAAGACCAAACAAGTCAAACCCGTTGGCATCATAAGTTGGCATAATTGTATAGTAATGACTCATACTTCCATCTGCTGATATTGAATATAAATCATTCCCAACATAGGCGACAACGCCATCCCCGGTCTCTTGTATCGATGTAACCGCATCTGCGGAATCGACTTGGCCTTGCGCTGTATAGTTTACTGGAACTAACTCATCACTCGACAGTACTTGGCCATCGGATTTAACAACAAACAACTTGCCTTGTGACATATTGAATTTAGCAATACTGGTATTGGATATTGACCAGTTTACGCCATCCGTACTTGTATATAAATCCCCCGAGTCTGTTAAGGCAAGCATCGTACTTGTTCCCAACACGCCGATATCTTTTACCGTACCGGACAATCCCACTTGACCCATGTTACTGTTGCTACTTCCAACATACAAATTTCCATTATCCATAACGGCTAGCTCTTGGGTCGCCGTGCGGACAATCTTATCAATCGGTTCTGAATTAATGTATGAACCATATTGCTGACTATCCGAGTCTGCGTTGGTTAGTGTCCGTGTGCCGTTTGCGTATTGATACACAACCCCAACCCCCGGCGTGTGCTCAACCGCCACAACGCGCGACATAATGGATCCGGCTGCATACCGCCAATTTGTCTCCGTGCCTGGAGACCCTCCAAAAATGCCTTCACTCCCTGTGCCCAATTTATATACTGAGCCACGATCGGTTAGAACGGCCACGCCTTGGTTGTCGACATACAAATCAACAATCGAACCCGACAAGCTAGATTCGCTTGTCGAAACAATACGATCTGAACCCGTTAACGGCTGGAACTCTGTGCTAGCTACCCCAGCAACAGTTCCTCGGAAATACACAACGCCTTCCGAGATATAAAAGTCACCGTAGTTGTTGGATAAGAATCCGCTACCTAAGACCATGGTGGGCATCGCGAGTATTGCAAGTGCTCCTATTATTGTCTTTCTTAGATATTTCATTACTCTCCCGTTTATCCTTTTACTTTAAAATCCCAATAATTCCGTCGTTTTACAGATCTGTATACGTTAACGTTAATACGTCTGCATAAGTACCCGCCATGCCAAGCGCATCCGTGTTGCTTTCCATTTTAATGTTTAACTGGAAAATTGCGTCTGTAACCGATGACACCGCTGAAGATCCGTCCACTCCGGCTTTCTTCAAAATATGCGCCGCATCAATACCCGTGACTGCATTGGCTAGTGCATTCGATGCAAAGCTCAAGAAGCTGTCAATCCCAGTCCCAATCTCACCCGCTTTCGTGATGTTCACGGTATAGGGAATATCCACCTCACCGTCTAGCCGATCTGAACTCGATCCCGATGGCTGCAAAACGCCCCCCGTTGCACTGGAAATCGTTAGCTCAAACCCGTCGCGTGTGTTGTTTCGCAGTCTGAATTCACCCAAATTGGTTTCTCTTAGCGCATCTGAATTAATCTGCGATGTTTTTACAACTGTTTTAAAATAACTCTCTCGCGCTACATTATGGTTAATGGCAAACTGCGACGACTCTGACGCATTTTGAACATTAATAAACTCTTCCGCTTGAACCCCCGTCGTCAACCCCACAATAGCCGCTACCATTAAAATAGATCCAATATACTTTCTCATAAACCCTCCTTAAATTTCTTGCCCCGACCGTTAAGTACTATTCACATTACAACGACTAATACCCATTATTTCTAAAGCTTAAACATTTTCGTTTAGTTTAGCCACAAAATACCCATTAAACAGTTGTTGCCATTGATTTTCTTTTATGCTATACATAATTATATTCCCATGGTAAAAAAACACCTATCATTGTGCTTTGTGCTATTAGCATTGATTCTGTCACTGCCAACAATGGGAACCGAATCCATGCCCATGGATCAATCCGTCGATCAATTTTATATTAATTATCGACACCCCGTCATTCAACAAGGCCGTTTTTTGCTCGGCACTATTGTCGTCCGAAACAACAATCCCAATGGGTTTAGCTTAAAATTAAGCAGTGACAACAACAGTTTACTCACGGACTCCACGAGCTTCCCCAATGGAAGTCTGATCCCTTATTCAATATCCATTGAAGAAAACAACGGAGACATTGGCGCCGGCGTTGCGAAAGGGTACTTGGGAAATCCCAAACAACAACTTGTAGCGGACTGGATGCTGCTTAGCTCAACCAGTCAAACCAGCTACACTGACATTTCTTTGAATATCTACATTCACATTGATCAAGCCATTTCAGACCGACTGCTTGCGGGTGATTACTTAGATGAAATCAATGTTCATTACGAAAACCATAGCAATGTTATTTAGCCCCTATCGTTTAGGAGATTCTCATGCATAAACACCCTCTATTGTCGTTATCCCATCGATTTTTTGGACTGGCCATTGCCTTAGCTTTCGTATCCGCCCCTCTCTTCTCTGGCTACTATGTAACCTTAAATGACAATGAAATAAATCCGGGAAAAGGCAAGAATCTTATTAACATGTATGTCACCAACGAGTCCGATGCCATGAAGGCCATTATGTTATCCCCGAAACTGCGAAACGTGGATAGTTCTGGCGTTGAAACGGTGAGTGAAACTGAAGATTTGGTCGTCTTTCCCGCCCAGCTAATCTTACCCCCACGCTCTGAAAAAGCGGTCTCTATTCGGTGGCTCGGCGAGCAAAATATTTCCCGTGAGCGTTCGTATCGTGTCATTGTTGATGAACTCAATGTGGGTAAAAAACAAGCGAAAGATTCAAAAATTATTCGAACAAAAGTACGCTATGTTAAATCTGTTTACGTAGCCCCTTATAAAACGGTGAATTCACTCATGCTAGAAGATGCCGGCCGCGATGTACTGGAAGACGGAACGCCGGTGCTTCGGTTGAAACTGTATAATAACGGGACCGTCCGTGAATTGCTGCAAAACATTATCTTAGAATATAAGTCAATGGACCGAATTGCGAGCCTATCCATTACAGCGTCTGAAATGGAGCCCTTTAAGTCCAACCGAAATATTTTAGCAAATAACCGGTTGGAATTTTGGATTCCGTGGCCGGAATCTATTGATACTAAAGTTGATAAGTTTTATTTGCTCGACTATAACTTGGAAGACGAAGCCGCCGAATAGGCGCGTTAGCTGTGTGTCTCAGAATCTGAGATTACACAGCCCGATGGGGCGATAATTACCTGGGCTTCGTATACAACTGTCGCATTGCCAATTAAATCCACTGAATAGCCTGCTTGAGTGTGATGGACACAGGTCATGACCGCATCACCCGCTGGCACCACCCGCAGTGATTTACCTAGCCACTCCGAATGCTTCGCTACGTACGCAATTGATGTGGCGCACATCGCCGTGCCGCACGCCGGGGTCAGCCCTACCCCGCGCTCATAGGTCTGTGTCCGAATCACGCCAGGTGCCGCCACTTGCGCAACAGTTACATTGCAGCCTTGCGTAAACATCTGCGGGTTTGCACTCACCCATTGACCCAATTGCGTCGCCAATGCCGATCGATTGGCTTGCGTGTACGTTGCGGGCACAAAGACAATGCTGTGGGGGTTTGGCATAACCACCACGGTTGTCTCACCGTCTGGCCAAAATTTGGGTAGTGCCTGATGAATAATAGGCGCGGCGCCTGTGGAAACGCAAATACCCACAGCCGTAGGGTCAAACCCAATATTGGGTAGCCGAACGGATACCACCTTCGCTTTAGAATCTTCCCATTGCACCTCAAACCATCGGTCCGTCACCCAAATTGATGCGGTTGGCGCACCCGCGTGCTCCAAGACATGGCGTGCCACGCACCGTAGGCCATTGCCACACATCTCTGCCTCACTACCATCTGGATTAAACATTCGCATCCGATACCCGGTGCGATACGCCGACACAAACAGCGTGCCTTCTGCAGATCGCTGGTCACATATTGACTGCGAAAATTGAATACGTTGAGACTCTGTCAAAAACCGAGTTTTCGTTAACTCGTCCACTAGAACAAACTTATTGTTGGAGCCATGAACATATAAAAAAGGAATGTTCATCGTGACTCCAGATAATTGAGTAGCGCTGGTTTCCAATGCGGTAACGGGCCTATATAACGTGCCAGCGTCTCCCCATTTAGCCGCCCGTTTAAGGGGCGTTTCGCCGGTCGAGAATAGGCGGTTGTGGGAACAGGTGTCAGAACCGGAGGTCTTGGCATTTTTTGAAAAATTGCACAGGCGTAGTCATACCAAGTCGTATACCCGGTGCTCGGCATATGATACACCCCAGGTGGAATAGACCCATGCGCAATGACCGCCTGTATGGATTGGGCGACTGTCCGCGTCCAGGTAGGCGCGCCCCATTGATCCGCCACAACACGCACTTCTGACTCTCTTTCCCCCATCCGCTGCATGGTATCGATAAAATCAGAACCGCCAGCCCCATATAACCACTGGACGCGGAAAATATATGCGGTTGAGCATTGAGACAAAACAGACTGTTCACCCAAAGACTTTGTATGCCCATATATACTTAAGGGCGCAACCGGATCCGTTTCTCTGTATGGCGTTGAACCCGTGCCATCAAACACATAGTCGGTTGAAATGTGAATCAAGCGGGACTGAATAGCGGTGCATTGCTGCGCCACAAACCCCGGCCCTCTGGCATTTACCCGATGAGCCTTCTTCACATTAACCTCACACCCATCCACATCCGTATAGGCAGCTGTATTCACCACCCAATCGGCGGCTGTGACCATTTGCGCGACTGACTCCGGGTTTCCAATATCAATATCTGCCGAGGAAAGCACGTGAACAGTTCCCATGGACTGAAGCACATCCGCACACGCTTGCCCCAACCGTCCGGTACCAATAATTAAAATTGCCGTCATATTCATACTATTATACTATAGATATGAAATGATTAGACAGCCATTGCCCTACAGTATTCAGCTCAGTTTAACGTATTTGTGGTCTCGGGCATCGCATAGCTTTATTCGAATTGTTACGGCTATTTCGATTGCAGGAATCGCCCTATCTGTGGCGGCCATTGTTGTTATTATGGCCATCATGGATGGCTTTGCCCACACGCTCAAACAACAGCTCACGGGACTGCATGCCGATATTCAAATTGAGCACATTCACACCATTGACCCAGCGCACAGCACTCTGGCAAGTCTCTCTGACCTTGTGGGCATTGACGCTATAACCCCCACGCTAACCGTTGCGGGCTTTATGCAGCCCCCGGACCCCCCTGTATTTATTAGCATTAGCGGTATTGACTTTGAGCAAGATCCAAACGTAACCACACTGGCTAATCAGCTAGATTCGGGGCATTGGCCCGCCAAACCCAATCATATTTTAATTGGCCGTTCGTTGGCCAATCACCACGGGCTATTGCTGGGCAGCACCGTGCGCATTCATAGCCCCAATCATCCCCAACCCTTGGTGCGTACCGTTGTCGGGATTGTCCATACGGGTATCCAGCGCTTGGATACTGGGCATCTATTTACAAATATTGCCACTGCACAGGCGTTATCCGGAGTCCCCAACCGCGTGCATCAACTCAAGGTACGCATAGCGCCCCATGCCGATCTCCATACCGTGCATGCCTCCGTGCGGGACTCCTTGCCGGATGCGTACTGGGTCACCCATTGGATGAGCATCAACCCCGTGGCGCTACGAGCCTTACGCTTGGAGCATACCGTCATGATGCTAATTGTATCGTTAATTCTGCTAATGGCTATTGGAAATATGGGGACCACGCTGCTCATTCATGTGTTAGACAAAACCCATTCCATTGGGATTTTGCGCGCCTTGGGCGCCCGGCCAGCCTTTATTCACCGAGTATTTATTATCCATGGGCTGTTGGTGACCACTATTGGCTTAATTATTGGTTTGTTTATTGGCATCGTCATTAGCTACTATATTAACCCAATATTAGCCGTTGTGGACCAATTCACCGGCATTCACTTACTGCCGGATGGGATTTACTACCTGGATCATATTCCAGTACAGTTTAATGCCCTGGGCTATGGACTTGTGGCAATGAGTGCCTGGTGCACGACCATTTTGTGTGCCTGGTACCCCGCTAAAAAAGCAGCCGATCTAGACCCCGTTGCGGCGGTGTCTCATGGCTAATCTAATGGCCAAGACCATTTCCCACTCATTCACCAACGGAACCTCGTGGGTACTCAAAAACTGGACGGCCGAATTTGAACCGCACAGTATTACTGCCCTAACGGGACCCTCAGGGTGTGGAAAGTCCACCTTGCTTCACATTTTAGGCGGGCTACTGACTCCAACCAGCGGCCATGTTTTACTTCATAACCGCCCAATGTATGCATGCACACCCACTAAGCTAGCCGATGCCATCAACCAGCATATTGGATTTGTCTTTCAACGATCGGGGCTGCTCCCTGAATTATCGGTTTGGGATAATATTGCGCTAAAGCACCGCTTAGGTCATCCGAAAGCACCCGTTCCTACCGCTTTTATTAACCATTGGCTTAATGCCTTTAGCCTATGGGAGTTTCGACACGCAAGCCCCGCTACATTGTCTGGTGGCCAGGCGCACCGTGTGGCGTTTATTCGCGCTCTAATAAATACACCCTCGGTTCTCTTGTGCGATGAGCCCACTGGCAACTTAGATGCTGCCAACACCGACTGTATTTTAAACGCGGTTCACACTATTCGAACAGAAACCCCCTGTTCAATCGTCATTGCGACCCATGATGAACGCATTGCCCAAATGGGGGATGCCACCTATGACTTAACACCGCGTGCAAAGTAATTTATATATTGTTACAATGAGTCTATGCTTTCGAAACATATTATTTTAGGTGCCGACCATGGGGGGTTTTTGCTAAAAACTCATATTGCCCACTGGCTGGCGGCTCAATACCCGACGCTTACACTAACCGATGCCGGCACCGATAGTACGGATCGCGTGGATTACCCCACCATCGCAGCAGCCGTTTGCACCCACCTACAGGCCATGCCCGATGCCATGGGCATCTTAGTCTGTGGCAGCGGCATTGGCATGAGTATGGCCGCCAACCGATACACCCATATTCGCGCGGCCGTTGTCACCGATGCCCTCAGTGCACAGTTAAGCCGCGCCCATAACAATGCCAATGTTTTATGCTTAGGCGAACGCCTTACGACGCCGTTAGTTGCCGAAAGCCTTGTCACCAATTGGTTGAGCACGCCTTTCGATGGCGAGCGCCATCACACCCGGATTCAATTGTTCTCAACCTAAATGAGCAGCGCCATTGCCGCCATTGGACGGCTCACTATGCTTGTAACTGATCCCAAGCATCCGTCAATTGCCGGGTTCGCGTTTCAATTCGCCGCCGCGGATTGACTAACTCTGGCCAAACCATTACCTTCGCTATAACTGTCACCTGTTTTGGACGAATGCATACAAGCCACGATCGCCAATCGGTGCCCATATTCGTACCCCGCACCTGTATGCACACCGTATGCGTTGCCGGTGACTCAAGCCATCGTTGAATAGTCTCTGAATCCCATTTAGATACGACCAGGCTATGGGGAGGCGCCACTCCCCAAATAGGAATATTCGATTTATCAGGGACCATATGCAACGGGTACACCCCGCATTTTTCAAAAATCATCACGAGCCACCACGGACACCTCATCGGCTGATACACAAGGCTGGCGTGATTTGGAATTAATCGCAAGACAACCAACACGTCCACCACTGATATACAGGAAAACAACCCCTCCGTGACCCCCGTCCAGGCAATCGCGTCTGGTTGAGATACACGCACTCGCTTCCACCAGAAAATAAATGGGGCCAACCGACAAGCCACCCACCGCCAATACCGGCGCGAGTGGCTCGTGCACCACCCACCAAACACCACCACCGCCATAACAGGCACTACAAAAGCTACCGTTATGCACAGCCACCCCGTGGCGTGAATGCCCATTAAAAGTAGCCGGACTAAGCCCCGTAAAACAACCATATGCTCATACCCATAGCGCTGCCAATAAACACCAAATACACAATGGTTAACCAGAACCGTCGCCGTCGAATCAGCGTCTGAGCTTCTTCATGCTCAGCCATTAGAAACGCCAAATGCTCTTGCTTATTTTTTAATGCTTCATACTGTTTATGAAAAGGGGTTTTGTCCGTCACGCATTGCCTCCAGTTTTTTTAATAATTCCGCCCGTTTTTCATCCGCATTAGAAATGGTTATTGATGGGGCCTCCGGCTTTTTAAAAAACCACTGTTTAAACCGATCCGCTAGCACGGGCTTTGGGGGAGCGGCGGCGCCTGTTGATTCTGGGGTCGATGGCGGGCTTTTTTTCTGGACACGGCCCTTTGATTGTGCCCGCTCGGTTGGTGACTGGCTTCTACGTGGCCGAGTCACGGCTGGCTTTGTTTCCTCTACGGCTGTTTCTGGCTGAGGGGGTGAGGGTTTGGGAGTCGCCGCAGCCGGCTGCTTGGAATACCAGTCTAGGGCTTCGTTCAGGGATGATACCTGTATCCCATAACTGCGGTTTAAAACCGATAAAACCGCTTGTTTTTTTTCTGGATACACAGCCAAATAATCTGGAATAAGCGTTACAATCATTCCGGTTATTTCGTCTAACTGTGGTTGGTTTTCAGGCGCGTCTGACAGCTCCATAAGCTCCACTAAAATAGCCAACGCCTCAACAACGTCAATCGGTTCTTGTCTCATTCGGATCCTCGTCGATATTAAATGCATCTACAAGTTGTTTCAGGTTACGAGTCTCTGTATTAACTCTATGGTCCAGGGCCTCTTGTTGCTGGCGCAACGCGTTCAACTCCCGTCGGGAACTAAACAGTTGATAGCCGTGTCGAATAAAAACCGCAACTAAAATTGCCCAGGCCAAGCCATTGAGCCAATCCATTGCCGAAATATTTTGCCAATCAACTATCATGTATTAATTAGTATACCAATCACAGAGCTGCTTATGTAGTGGCCAGGCCTGTTCTCGGGTTTCAACAGCGCCCTGATTGGCCCGTCGGTACAGATAGCTGATCAACCACTGCCGATCCCGCCATAGCAACTGATCCAACCACGGTTTCATACTCGTTGATTGAGGCATCTGCATCCACTGTGTTGCAAAGCGCTGGAGCAATGGTTCTCGATAATCGGCCAACCACAAGACACACACCGTCATGCGGTACGCCCGAAAAGCCACGGGCCAATCCGGGGGTGGGGTCGCATTAACTATTGATTGGACAACCGACTGCACCTGTGAAAACCAGCGTTCGTGATCGCCCCAATTTAGTTGCCAAATGGCAGATAAAACGGGAGGTTCTTCGCCAGCTAGGCAGTCGGCTAGTGGCGTCGTATCACACCCCGATGCACGCAACGCCAGGGCTATATACGCAGGCAATTGGGGGAGAACACAAGCCTTCATCTCTGTAGACAGCTCGGACACTACCGACTGGGTACTCACAAACCCAAGCGTTGCCAGAACTTGTGCCATTGGGTCCAAACAGCCGTATGTTGCCATTAATTGCCACATTGGCGCATAGCCCGCAGAGATCAACACCGGCAAGTCAGCCGCCAGTGCCGTTAAGCGACGGTCCGTCCACACAATCGCGTCCATCGGTTGTTTATGAAGGCTGGCCAACAGAACGGCCTTCACCTCAATGGTGGCGACGGCCTCTGCGTGGTCCCTGGGAGGAACCGAAACCGGCCAGTGGCTCCCGTCCGGCCAGAGGTTATTTATAATTTCTTGATTAAAAAACTGTTCCGATTCACGCAAAGCATCGGCTGTTTTACCGGTAATATATTCATCATGAATGATTGTTAAGTTCACGGCCTACTCTCCCCGCTCATCGTATTCAGCCATGTCACTGTTTGATTGTTTGGGGAACCGGGCATTGCTAAAACCAGTCCACGTATCGGCAGGAAGTTGAGTCGGTTGGAGGGCCTGAGTTCCTGCGTGTTGGCGTGTGTGTATGAGTATTGGGTCTCTGTCATGGACAAAATCCGCACCCGATTGATTCAATAGCCGTTCGGCTATTGCTTTGTTAAACATTGGGTTTGTCAGCTTTTCTAAAAATGGCTGTACACACCTGTATTTGTATGGATACTCTTTAGCGGGAGTGCTGACTTTGTCGAGCGCCTGGCACACCGCCGATTGCCATGAAGACGGAATGTCTGATGCCCGGACCCGACCCTTTATCTGATCAATAGGGCTCACGCGCTTATTATTAGAATCAATATGCCCATTACGCTGCAAGTCTTCCAAAAACTGATCCGCCCAGTTTATAGCAACTTTTGACTTGGAATCACCAAACTCAGAAACTAACAAATCTTTTGTAATGTAGGCATACTGTGCTGTATCCACCAAATGCAGCGGAGACACTCCCGTTAGAATCGCTAAAACATTGTCCACGCTCTGACCGCTATAGCCACCCTGGGCATTCGCTGGTCTTGTTTGTAAATATGTTTCAAACTCAACAGCATCTGAACCAAACACGCCCACTAAGAAGTCCCTGATGTTTTTATTGGTCGCTGCTTGACGCGCTCGAAACCCCATGGGATACACGCCCCGGTTATACCGAATAATCCGTCGTATAGACTCTAGTGTTTCTTTCCATTTTATGTCTCCATGATTATGCCTAAGCTGACTTCCAACGCTTTCCCATGTAACTTGTTGGGCACGATCAAAGATTGCTATCGCCAACTCATCCGAGCTACATGATTTAAAATCTATCGACCGTAAATCCCGGGTTTTCGAGGGCTCAAGTTCCAAATAGTCCATCACGCCATACAAATCATCCATGGGATGGGACTTGTTAATATCCACCTGTTTCAACCGAAACGACTGGCGCGGCATGCGCGGGATCAATACCCGTGAACCACTTACCGGCTTCTGAAACTCTTTGTGCCAAACCGAACGCATAATGGAACAAAGCAGTGGATGTTTTTGAAAGCCATCTATTGAAAATTGGCGACTATGCCCCATCATTCGGGCCACGGCCATGGCTTGGCGTACTGCTTGAAGCTGTTTATCAGGTTGTGTGGCTTTTTTTAAATTGTCTTCTAGTTCTTCTAGTTTTTTATACCATGAAGGCTCTGAATCAGAGGGACGCCCTAAACTACGGGTATACATTCGCTTGTGGGCCTCGGCTTCATTCATGTAGCCCATGCGTGACCACTCGGATACCGTTTGAATACTGGATAGCGTCTTGTCTGAAACTCTATACTGGTTCCTATCTCCCTCTAACTTGGACATTAGTTGCATACTGTCTAGCGTGGGCCCCAAGGCTGGCCTGTAGTCAGTGTTAGTGATGGCGGCTATCGACTGAGCCTGATCTATTTCGGCACTTGCACCCGGGCTGATCTCCCGCAGCAATTCTTTTAACTTTTTAAAATAGACTTTTTGTTGGGCGTTGTATGCCATAGCAAAGGCCTCTCCAATGACCTTGACTTGTTCGATTTGGGATTTTTCTTTGAAAGTTTTAACACTCTCGTAGTGTGGGTTTTCGGCAATTGTTTTTTGCCGAGCCATGTCCAAAATCGGTGATGCCG
>DJIL01000043.1:0-2954 GCA_002433595.1 bacterium UBP8_UBA6595
TTTTATTATATTGGGGTTCAAGATGGGTATCCATCGCAAATACAGCCGATGTAAATACAATTTTTCCACCAACGTTTATCAGTGCGACCAGCCCCACGGGGGCAAGCACAATTAACGCAGGCACAACCACCGTATTAAAGATGCCATGCGCTATTTTTAATGGCCGAATGGCCTCTTTTTTGTTAATTTCAAGGGTTAAATTAACGGATTCGTTAAACAGGCTCTTTATTTTTAATAGTTGGTCAACAAACTGGCTTTCAAACAAATCGTATCGGCTGGCCCGCCATGTCAAGATCTTAGATTGAACCCCGGTATCAAACTCACCATAACCCAAATTTATTTTTTGTACCGCATACTGTAAGTTTGCCCGAAACCCCAGCGCAGCCGCCGTTAATTGAATGTCAGCTTGTAGCTTTCGCCCGTGTCTCATCATGGCTTGTAGCGATTCTTCAACAACATCAAAAAACGGACGGTTTTTAGCATCAGCTGTCGCAAATTGTGTCCCCATAGCCGCCAAAGAATCCGATCCGTCTTTTGAGTTTAACCAATCGGCCAATGTCATGGATTGGTCATTGCCAAAATCCACCAGGGGGTTCGCCTCCAAATTCAAATCTTGTTGCGATTGTTGATGCATCGATGCCGACAGTTTCTCTAACTCAGTTTGCTCCGAGAGAAACTCCTTAGCGAGCAATACCATAAGCCCCTCAATTTTTTTATACGCATCTTTAACCGCTTCATTTTCTTCTTTTTGTTGATCAATTGTAAATGTTTCGCCCAAAATTGAATCCCAAAAAGAATACTCGATGCCGGTGTACTTATTTGCAATCTCTTTTCGCTTAGTGGCCAACTCCGATTCAATATCAGCCACAAAAACAGCCAGTATGGATTGGGTCAATTGATTAAAATTAATCCCTTCAAATGAATATTTATGATCGCTAGGATCTTTGCTTTCCTCCACCCCTTCAATCATAGCCAAAATCAACCGAATCCACTTGCCCCGTTGTTGCACAACATGCATCAAGACAACAAAAAGCGCACGCATCGCATCAAATTTGCGCTGCATAGCTAAAAAGTCTTTTAACTGTTGTTGTGTAATTTCCCCATTCGCCAACGCGTTACCTATATCCACAAGCGCAGAATCGCCATGCATAAGCGCAGAATCGCCATGCATAAGCGCATATAAATCATTCGTTGTGATAGACGCTAATTCATTAAATGAAATAGGTAAACCGCTGCGATCATTTCTTGCGTCAACTGAAATCTGTTGGCCGATTTTACCCGCTGAACCGGAAGCCGTCCCAGAAGCTGTGCCCACAGCTAGCAACCAATCCACCGCAGTATCGTCCACTACACGAAGTTTGGATTGCGTTATGATTACAACTGAAGAAACCGAAGACTGGTTGAGGCTATCCGGCTGCTTGGAATCCCAAACCAGCCCGGCATACGCAACAACCATGTGGGCCTGGTCCCCATCTGCGATTATGTACAGCTGCACGCCATCGGGCGAATGCCCTGTACCATGCAGGGCTCTGGCTAAGACAGACGCCGTCGCAATGCTCCAATCCTCGCAGTCCCCTCGGCCACGCTGAAGGGTTTGTTGAACCGACTGCCACGCGTCTCGATCCCCATCCGATTGATACTGATACCGGCGAGCCATTTCCGCTTGGACCACCGCAAAGACTTCTTCCTCTGTCATCCCTGGTCGCAAACGGCCGTGGCTACGCAACTCCGCCACAATCGCCACAACAGCCGCAGAGTCCGGGTCAATCACATCCGGCAGATACGCCACGCCAGCACGCTGAGACCATGCCGAATTAAGCCGACCCTCCGGGGTTTGGATTCGGTCCCCGGTAGAGCCTTGCTTAAACAGCGGGGTTATTGAACTAGCCGCAGCCAATTGGCCACTATGAACATGCCCCAAGTCTTCCCGGTGTATCAAGACCGTTTGGCCGGTATCCAAGGTTAACCCAAGCCCATCAACCCGTTCTCCCTGCGGGTTTAACCCGTACACCACGGTAGCTGTTTGTCGGATCTCCGGGTTGTCTAGCCAGTCTCGTAAAACCGGGTCATCCAATATAAAGGCGCGTCCCGATACGATTGCTTCAAAATAATCAGGGTCTTGAGGAACCGACGGCCGGGCATCCACCACCGTTGAAGCTGGTTGTATACGACTCGTATCCGCAATCGTTTGCCCGCCTAGCGTCGGAACTGTGGCCAACGATTGTACAGGCGCCCAATCAATAGCCTGGGGGTCTAGCTCAGGCTTAGAAACAGGGCTATTTGCGTAAAGAGTCATGCGTTATTTTTGTTATCCTGTCGCTGCTGCTCCTCAACACCCTCTAGCCACGCTTTATACGCCTGAGAATACCGTGCCGCCTTTCGGGCCTGGCGGGATTCAATTTGTTTGTTTTGAATGGTTATTAGAAACTCGTCGGAAGCACCCCTATTGTCTAAGCGGACTTGTTGCTGACGGTAGTGTGTTAATAAGCCAGCGTCATCGTACACCGATTGGACACTAGCCTGCCTGACAACATGACCGCCATTATGCTCAAACAGTGCTTTTTGATCCGAAAAACTATTGATGACAAGGTTCCTGTTGGATAATGCCAATTTTAAACTAGTAATCTGACCGGAAAAATCATGCCCTGAATCAATATCAATTAAATCATCCGATGTTATGTCGTCCAGTACTTTTTTTAGTATATACTGCCCATTATACTCAATGATCACATCATTGGCTTTTAAAACAGTAATTATTTCATCACGATTCTGGCTTGGAAGTGCCGTGTCATCTATAAAATGCACGGCAGCCAATAAACTGCGAAGCACTGTCGTTATGGGATACAAATCGCCCCAAACACGAAGCTTTTCGTCATTTATATCCGAAATCTCTGTCCCTATGCCGGGAATTAGGTTTTGTGTTTTAGCAAACAGGTTCGCCATGGCATTTAGAT
>DJIL01000043.1:3278-28629 GCA_002433595.1 bacterium UBP8_UBA6595
CCATGGCATTTAGATCCTCTTGAGGGGAGCCTTCGTTGTCAAAGGCCTCTGAGAAATAAGTCATTAACGCGTTCACTGCTTCTTGTATATCGTTTGATGATGCGGGTGATGCATACTCGGAAGTTAATAAATACCGAGTCGATTGAAAAATCATTTTATTCAGATTATCAACCCGAAGGCTTGCTCCTATGGAAGCTTGATTAATTCGATTAAAATTAATCGCACGTCTGTCTGTCTTCCAAGGGTTTTCGCTGCTTGGTACAGAAAACTTTTTTCGCCCCGCCCCTTCTTTTTCTGTATACCATTGATATCCCGGCTTTCCATCAAATAAAAACGTTTGGTAAATGAACCGGTCATAGGGCTCCTTTCCCGTGTCTTTAAACATGCCTGCGTACTCAAACTCAATCTCACGGATATTATCGAGGTTCATCGCATTCCATTCATCCCAATCACTCGGATCCAACTTGTCTCTCGCCGCTTCTGCTGTCAATTCTTTTTCTTTCCGATTAAAATACATATGCCCATTATCTTTCAGATGTTGATACTTAAAAATATTCTCTATGGGGGAATTCAGCATTTCCCATGATACCGATGTAATGGCCTGTTTTTCAGATGCGTTATACGACGAGCCAAGCCCTTGAATGGTTTCCTGGTTCTGTTGAAATGTTTGGCGCGATTGAATATACCCATGGTGTACAGCGGCCATATACCGAAGGGTCTTAAATGCATATTCGTCCGATAAATCGTCATTATTTAAACGGCTCATAAATTCGTCATAAGATAGGGGGGGGACTACGTCTAAATTCCTGTCGTCAATCCCTAAAATAAGCGATAGTGGTACAGAGCTTATCCGATTGGCTTTTAAGTCAGCCTCAATGCTTTGAATTGATCGCTGATACGGCTGTCTATGGTACCCATGATCCATACCCGAATCAACCCACAACGTTTCGTAAAGCGTTTGCATCACGGATTTTTGACTGTTGCCAAAGAGGCTATCCAAACTAGGCCTTTCCGCTAATTTATTGTTGTTTTTTTGAGAAACCAAATAATCTCGAATGATCGTGTCTTGCGTGTCTTGAATCACCGTGTTTTTATCTCTGTTTTTAAGTGAATTAAAAAACGAAAAGTACCGATCTTCGTCAAAGAGCCGAGTGCCCATATTATGAAGCAACACATTCTTTTCCCATTGTTTTTTTTCATCAGTTTGAAATCTTTGAAACGCTTTTTTTTCCTCAACAAGCTCTAATTTTGCCTCTAAACTACCGGGCAATTTGGGTTCAATCATTTCATAAAAAAACTCACCCATATTGCTTTGTTCCCGCGCGGCGCGTAAACCAAAGTTGCTTTCATCAATATTAATTTTATAAATCGAACTACTCACTATGTATATGTAATCGTTGTTTGATTTTCAAATCTTGCACGATTCGTTTTACTCAGGCAAGTAAGCGGCTATTTCTCCTAAAAAGTAAATGGATCCCGTTACCACAACCAGCGGTCCCGTGAATAAATTTGGGTCTTTAACTGTATGGTGGGTTACAGTATCCGGAACCGTTGCGTTGGGCCCAACGCTGACCCCTGGTTGAAAGTCAACCAGACGAACCGGGGCTTCAATTAAATCAAGCATATCTCGGTATGCTTTTCTGTTTAAAACTCCCATAACAAATACACATCGATCGGGGTATTCGTCTGGATAATCTTGGCGGATTTGCGCTACTAATTCTCGAATACTTTCCACATTATGAGCGGCGTCCACAACCATTGTTTTGTTTTTGGGTTGTTTGAGCTTAATGGTCGTGTATCGGCCCCACAGTGTTGTTTTTTTAAAGGCCTGAATACTCTCATTTATATTGATATTGGGAAAAATCAAACTGAGCATTGCCAAGGAAAGCCCTGCATTTTCTCGCTGAACATTCGCATTAAGCACAAACCCATTCAGAGAGTCCAAGGGGTCAGCAATTTGATATGGGGCTTGATTATCCGACGCAACTAAAGACAGTACTGATTCACAAATCGAGTCTTGCTTCACACTCACAATGGGAATTCTTGGCTTAATAATCCCCGCTTTTTCGGCGGCAATATCAACCAGTGTATTGCCTAAAACATCCATGTGATCCCAACCAATTCGGGTGATGCCACAGACTACCGGCATAATCACATTGGTCGCGTCCAGTCGGCCACCAAGACCCGTCTCAACCACAATAAAATCCGGTTGTTTTTCTTGAAAATATAAAAACGAAACCAGCGTTAGCACTTCAAATTCAGTGGGTTCGTTAGTTGGCAAGTCTGTGGTGGATCGTGCCGTTTGATGCAGTGTTAACTTTTCAAAAACGGCATGATATGCCCGCCAAAAATCATTAGTTTTAATCGGGGTTTTGTTAATTTGAATGCGCTCCGCATAACTACGAATATGTGGGGACATAAAAGCACCGACAGTATACCCCATAGCCATTAGGCCAGACACCAAAAACGACACGGTTGAACCTTTGCCATGAGTGCCGGCGACATGCAAGCACGGGGGTAGATTCTGGTGAGGATTGCCCAATTGGTTCAAATGCGTATAAAAAGCGTCCAACGTATAGCGAACCCCCTGAGTTTGTGCTCGCCTTGAAAGATCGTGGGTTAACTGTGTAATAAATTCAGACATTATGGGATAGCGCTTTCATTTGTACCATTAATTGATCGTAATCGCACTGAAGTGCCTCTTTTTTTATTCGAATATCCTCAACTACACGCTCCGGAGCTTTATTTAAAAACCCGGGGTTATTTAATTTTTTATTGACTTGATCCAAGCTCTGCTTGGTGTGGTTGGCCTGCTGCTCCAGCCGTTTCTGGTGACCCGTAATATCAGTAGCCTCTGTAATTGGAATCCCAAGTGTATACCCGGAGACTACCGCTGGAATATGGGGCCCTGAACACCCCCCGCTGTGAAGTGCCGATACCCCCGCTAATTCTTGAAAAAACAGAGAATACTTGGTTAACATTTCACCCCCCTCTCCGGATACATACAAAGGGCATTGAGTTTTATTTTTTAATTGCAGTTGTTTACGCAACGATCGAACAGTCCGGATAATCGATACCACGCTATCTATAGTATTATTTAGTTCAGAATTAATAGCCGATTGATCGAGCATTGGCCACTGAGCCACAATCACTTTGTCTGACAGCTGCGCGCCATGCGCTTGAAGCTCTGCCCATAGCCGTTCTGTAATAAAGGGCATAAAGGGATGCAGGACAATAAACAACTGACTAAGCACCCACCCCAATACTGGCGCCGCATCGTCTGCTCGAGACTTCGTCATCTCAATATACCAGTCACACACATTATTCCACGTAAATTGCCACAACGTTTCTGTGACTAAAGCAACGTTATTTTGTTCCATACCTTGATTAACGGCATCCAGGGTAGTGTACCATTGGCTAATAATCCACCGATCTTCATCCCTATGTACCAAGGGTTGCTTGTTGGTTACTTGATTCACCGGCTGTTGTAAAAGATACCGGGTGGCATTCCATAGTTTGTTGGCAAAATTCCGACAAGCCTCTACTTTTTCAACAGAAAAACGAATATCTTGCCCCCCCACTGTTGCGTGACTTGCTAGACAAAATCGTAAGGCATCCGCCCCATACGTGTCCATAATTTCAATGGGATCAATCACATTTCCTAATGATTTACTCATTTTCTTACCCGTTATATCGCGAACCAAGCCATGAACAATAACCGTACTGAACGGCGGTGTTTTACACTGGTGAATTCCCATAGTCATCATACGAGATACCCAAAAAGTAATAATATCATACCCAGTCACCAGGGCTTGTGTCGGATAAAATTGATCAAAATCCGTTGTTTTTTCTGGCCACCCCATTGTTGAAAATGGCCATATCGCTGAGCTAAACCATGTATCCAAGACATCTGGGTCTTGAATAAGCCGCGGATCCTCGGGGTCGTTCACACATACAATTGGGGTCTCTGGATCCTCGGGATCGTACCAAACTGGAATACGATGCCCCCACCAAATTTGACGGGAAATACACCAGTCGCGAATGGTATTCATCCAATTCATATATAAGGACTCCCACCGTTGGGGATGAAATTGGACATCCCCAGCATGAACCGCTTGAATCGCTGGCTGAACCAGCTCTTTCATCGCCACAAACCATTGCTTAGACAGGCGCGGCTCTACAACCGTATCGCATCGGTAACACCGTGCCTGTGGGACCGTGTGCTCTGTTGTTTGAACCAAACAATCCCCCAGATCATTAATAATTTTAGATCGGGCATCTTCGCGTGAAAGGCCGTGATACCTTAGCGGTATATCCCCGCTCAAACAGCCATTTTCGTCCATAATCACACGGGGTTCTAAGTTATGTCTTTGCCCAATCTCATAATCGGTATGATCGTGCGCCGGCGTTACTTTAACGGCCCCTGTCCCAAACTCAGGATCCACAGCATCATCCGCAACAATTGGAATGGTTCGGCCACACAACGGCACCTCAACATAAGAACCAATCCATTGTGCGTACCGATTATCCTTGGGATGAACCGCAATAGCTTGGTCGCCCAATAGCGTCTCTGGCCGTGTTGTTGCTACAACAATCGCATCTGTGCCCGATACTAGCGTATACCGTAAATGCCATAAGCTCCCGGCGTGATCGATATGATTAACTTCAATATCGGATATCGCTGATTGACATTGAATACACCAATGCGTAATCGACCAGCCCCGATAAATATGCCCTTGATTATACAGTTCAACAAAATGATGCCGAACAGCCTTGGCCAACGATTCATCGAGTGTAAACCGCTGACGCGACCAGTCTACTGAATCGCCCAATCGTCGAATTTGATTTTCAATATGGCTCCCATATTGCGCTTTCCAGTCCCAAATCCGTTGGACAAATGCCGCTCTGCCTAAAGCATGACGACTGGTATTGTCTTTGACACATTGCTTTTCAACAACAGCCTGTGTAGCAATACCCGCGTGATCGGTTCCTGGAATCCACAACACACGATGCCCGGTCAAACGTTTCCATCGAGCTAAAATATCTTGTATTGTATGGTTTAATGCATGCCCCATATGTAGTTTTCCTGTTACATTGGGCGGCGGAATAACCATAGAGAAAACCGGTCGTCCCTCTGGGAAAAAATCAGGAGAAAAATAACCGCCCGATTCCCATTGACAATAGATATCCGATTCAAACGATTTTGGGTCGTAAACTGTATCCATAATGGCTATAAACCAACACCACACGCCTCTAGTATTAGCGTTCGAACAGCCTCTGGCTTCGCCCGTCCTTGGCTAAGTTTCATTACTTGACCCATGAGAAAATTGGCCGATGCACCCTTTCCTTCTTGAATTTTTTTAACCACATCTGGATTTTCTTTCATTACTAATTGAACAAACTTAACCAATTCCGATTGATCGGAAATTTGATCACCGCCTTGTTTGGCCACAATATCTTGAACTGATTCCCCTGGCTCTACTTGCTCTAATACATCTTTCACCATGGTTTTTGAAAGCTTCCCTTCAGCGCATAAATCCAACAACCATACAATATCTTTCGGTAAAAACAAGGTAGCCTGTGCCTTGGTTTTTAATCGTGATTGAATTGGACCAATCAGCCAATTGGCGAGTTCAGGCACCGTCACTGTTTGTATAGACGGAAGACACGCTTCAAATAGCTGATACAACACACGGTCTTGAATCAGTGTGTAAATCGCATTATCTGATAATTTATACGCCTGTTTATATCGCGTTCGAACAGAGTCTGGAAGCTCGGGTAGTCTTTTCTGAATTGCGTTAATTGCGTCCGGGGTTACAACAAGCGGTTTTAAATCTGGATCCGGAAAATACCGATAATCATGCGCCTCTTCTTTACTACGCAAGGCTGTTGTTGTCCCGGTAGCATCATCATAATGCCGTGTTTGCTGAATTATCAATTCACCCGACAGAACAGCATCCACTTGGCGATGGAACTCATAGCGTATCGCCTGCTCAACAGACCGAAAAGAGTTTAAGTTTTTTGTTTCTGTTCGTGTACCAAACTGTGTTTCGCCCACTGGTCGCACCGATACATTGGCGTCGCATCGCAACGATCCTTTTTCTAAATCCCCATCACATACGCCAATAAACCGAACAATTTCATGTACTTTTTCCATATACAGTCGTGCGTGTTGAGGGGTACGAATATCGGGTTCTGATACAATCTCAATCAACGGAATACCGGCTCGATTTAAATCCACCAATGAGCCCGATGAGCCCGTTAAACCACTCGACCCCTGATGCACCAACTTACCCGCATCCTCTTCCATATGAATACGGGTAATATCAATACCTGTACCATCAGCCAGTACTACACGGCCGTTCAGGCATAGTGGTTGGTCATATTGAGAAATTTGATACCCCTTGGGTAAATCAGGGTAGAAGTAATGCTTTCGTGCAAACACGGATGTATGTTGAATTGTACACCCCAAGGCCAATCCCGCCATGATCGCATAATCAACCGCCTGCTGATTCAAAATAGGCAAGGCGCCCGGCAACCCCAAGCTCACGGCTCCAACATGTGTATTGGTCTGATCTGAAATCCCAGAAGCCGCTGAACAAAATAACTTAGACTTGGTATTGAGTTGAACATGAATCTCTAACCCCACAACCAACTCGTAGTCTTTATATCTACTCGGTGTTGTCATTATTGCAACCCCTCAATCGCATGCGCTACAGTTAGTGCCGCAGCTTCATCAAACCATTTTCCAGTCACTTGTACACCAATGGGTAGCCCCTGACTATCTGTACCAATGGGTACCGATACCGCCGGAACACCCGCTAGATTAGCCGGTATTGTTGCTATATCCGCCAAGTACATTTGCAAGGGATCTAAATTAGCCCCAATTTTAAATGCGGTTGTGGGCGTCGTTGGCGATACAATAACATCCACGGATTCAAATAAATCTATGTAGTGTTGGCACAACTGCCCACGCATGCGTTGTGCCTTGCCATAATAAGCGTCGTAATACCCGGAGCTCAGTACATAGTTGCCAAGCATGATGCGGCGCTTAACTTCATGCCCAAACCCATGCTCTCGCGTGGTTTTCATCATTGTTTGCATGGTATCCGCTGCTTGGTTTCGATACCCATACCGAACGCCATCAAATCGACTTAAGTTTGAAGCCGCTTCAGCCGGTGCTAAAATGTAATACATGGCAACAGCCTCATCAAAAAATTGCATATCCAATTCAATAATTTCAGCCCCTTCCTGCGATAACTGATCCAAAGTATTCCGTGTGGATTGAATAATATCTGGATGCACGACTGTATCAGATAGTAGTGCTTTTGGCACGCCTATACGGGTTCCTTTAAGCGCGTTTATTGATGTTTCGGTTTTTAAATTCATCACTGGCACTGACTGATTAACCGTTGTAGCGTCCGCCATATCATGGCCAGATATAATTGAAAATAAAGCCGCTGCATCCGATACATTATTTGTGATAGGACCCATTTGATCCAGTGATGAGGCAAACGCAACCAATCCGTATCGAGAGACACGTCCATACGTTGGCTTGAGCCCCACAACGCCACAAAAAGCAGCTGGTTGCCGGATAGACCCCCCCGTATCAGACCCCAATGCTGCGGGCACCAAGCCAGCAGCGACTGCAGCTGCTGACCCGCCCGATGACCCCCCAGGAACGCGTGTTGGATCCACTGGATTTTTTACTGGGCCATAGACCGATGTTTCATTGGAAGACCCCATCGCAAATTCGTCCATATTGGTTCGACCGATTGGAATAAACCCGGCATCCAATAGTTTTTGTACCGCCGTGGCTGTATACGGAGATTGATAACCGGATAAAATCCGAGATCCACAGGTCACCAATTCATGCTTAACACATATATTATCTTTTATCGCAATTGGAACGCCTGCAAAGGGTCGATCAGACTTTGTGCTATCGTAGTAATCCGCTAAATCTTTGGCTAATTGATCATACGTACCGACCATAGCGTTGTGGTTATCGGACTGAACGGACTTTAAAATCGAATCAACCGTGTCACGACACCCTTGATTTGAGTTTAAATACGTATAAAGCGTCTTCATGACATTGCGGTATTGATTTTAGGAACGGGGAATCCATCAGCCGTTCGATGAAAACCTGGCGGTAAGTTATCCACAATATTTACCGCATGGTCCACCCGTGTATGTGTCTGATTATCAATGGGCCAGGCCAATGAGCTATTTGCGTGATTGTGTTTATTTAATACGGTCATGTATGCGACCACTTGGGTTAACTGCTGAGCATATTGCTGTTCGTCATCTGAGGACACAGAAAGCGCCGAAAGCTCGGCTAACTTTCGAATCGCTTCAGGCGCTATCACTTTTTAGATGCCCGCATTTTTTTTCCGTATTTTTTATGCTTATGCTTGTTCATTTTCTTTTTTCTTTTTTTAATAACGCTGCCCATAGTCACCTCACCTTTAGTTCTTTATTGACTGTCAAAATAGGTTTTAATTATTGCACAGCTTTTGTTGATTATGCAACTCTTGATACTGTTGTTTTGACTGACAAATTGTGCATAATTTAGTGTATGAATATCGTGCCATGCAATGTGAACAGAGTTGTTGCCCACTAGCTCTACGCGCATTATCGGACGATTGGATGGATGCTTCTAATGTAGTTGCTTTAACCACCAGGGGTTTATGCTTTCGTTTTTTGGGTCGTGTTAGGAGTGTGCATTGTACCGTTTGAATGGGAATATCGGGAAACCATTTGCCAAACCGTGCAATTAGCGCGGGAGTCATCAATACTATTTCTTGCTTCCATGTGGCTGTATAGACCCCAATGGTTACGGTTTGATCGTGAACAGAGACAATGGACGTGTTCCGAACCAATACAGTTGACACTGTTTTCCACTGGTGTCTAAATCGGTGTAGAATCATCGTGTTTTTCATCGCTTTTTTTATTTTTTTTTGCTTTAAAAGAATAGTAGATAGCGATTGCATAGTGCTCAGTATACCCGATTGTTTTAGATTTATAAATGCCGGTGAATGCACCCATCTTGAATGTAAAGCTGATCCAAATCTGGAAGCTGAGCCTTGGAATCGGCGTGTTCTGTTGTGGTATATATACAATAAAACTCATCCCATAGATAGCGCATAATAGCCGATTTATTGGCTGAGTCTAGTTCAATAAATGGATCATCCAGTAACACCATGTGTGTTTGGCCATCGGGCTTTGTGTATTGAATGCATAAGCTCACCATTAGTAATGCTAGAATCCGATTAATGCCCCGAGAGTAATACTGGCTAACCAGCTGGTCATTGCTATAAATCCCCCAGTCGTCCATGTGAGGGCCCACGCGATAGGCATCCGTAGGACTGGATTGTGTATATAAGTCGGGCACCGTTGGCCTATACTGTATCCGAGTTTTACTGCCTGATAGTTGTATAAACCGGCCAACCAACGGCTGTAAACGGCTGTCGAGTTGTGCCAATACGGTTTGGCGTTTATTGGTAATTTGTGTACCCAATTCTTGCCATTTTTGATGGTATACGTCGGGCCATTCTCGGCCATATCGCGCTGATTCTAGTTTTTGTTGAATCACCCGATCGTAGTGCCGATACACGAGCCGCATACCCGGGTCCAGCTTCTGCACGCACACATCCAGTTGGTGGCGACGAAATGATGGGCTATCGTACAGCAATCGTATTGTATCGGCAGAAATATAATCCACACCCAGTTGGGTATGTGCTTCCGCATGCGTGGTTAATAAGTCCTGATTTTGAAACACCCATTGTTTGCGGGGCTCTAGTTTAATATACCGTTGATATAAGTGTGAATCATTTTGAAACTCGCCCCCTATCACTGACGATTTAGCACGATGCGTAATAACAGTCTCGCGCGTTGTTTTACGTAAAAATGATTTAAAATTAGCTAAGTAATAAATCGATTCCAATACACTTGTTTTCCCCTGATTATTATCCCCTACAATGTAAGCGCCACGGGAAGACTCGAAATTTAAAACACCCGTTGATAGGTTTCTAAACGCCTGAACAAATAACCGACGAAGCACTCGTATTACGAGGGAACCGGCTCCTGAACTGCACTGGATGCTACCCGAACTGGCATCACAATGTATGTAAAGGATTCATCCGATGCTGGCGTCATTAAACAGGGGGTTTCTGCGCTATTAAACGCTATAATTACATCATCAGATTCAATGGCACGAAGTCCGTCTAGGACCATTCGAATATTAAATGATAGGGTTAATGGTGTTTGAGCGTACTCAACGCTCGTAGCTTGAACCATTTCTTCAAATTTACCTAAAGCATTCGCTTTTGCCGTTAAATGGATGCCCTCGGCGTGAAACCGGAACGACACCACATCATTGGCTTCCGCAGATATAATACTGGCTCGCTCACACGATCCTTGAAGTTTTCGCTTTGAAACTTGAAATGAGTATTCAAATGTTGTGGGCTTGATTTTATTATAATCGGGAAACATTCCTTGCATAACCCGTGTAACCAACACGGTATTTTTAAAGACAAACTGTGCTTGGTGCTCTGTAATCGTAATAGCCACCGTGTCGGATTTGTCGTGTTTTGCAATCAGCTTTATAAACTCTTGCATCGATCTTGCGGGCAATATGGTGTAGAAATCTGGCGTGTCTGCCACCACTTGCTTAAGTGCCAATCGAAACCCATCCGCCCCCACGGCCATAAGTTGACCGGTTTCATGCTTAAATAACACGCCACTGAGAATATCTTGAGTTTCATCTGAACTGGCAGCAAAGAGCGCCTGAGATAAACTGTCTTTAGCCAGAGAGTACGCTAGATTAAATTGAGTCCCATTATCCATACTTGGAAATACGGGGTAATTGTCACAGGATTGGCCGCGTAAATCAAAGCTGAACCGATCCGACTTAAGTGTTAACATATGGTTGCTATCACACTTAAAGAAAAGCGTTTCATTGTCAAAATGCCGCACAACATCGTGTAGTGTTTTAGCCCGAATTAGTACCCGGCCACATACCGTACAATCGTCAATTGGAATACTTGATTCAATCCCAAGCGTTAAATTGTATCCGCGCAATGTTAGTTTATTTTCGTACAGTTCAATATAAAAGTTATTTAATGCATCGATTGTGTTTTGATTGGATATCGCTCTTCCAACCTGCGTTATCGCTTGGAAAAACAATTCACTGTTGCATGAGAATTCCATGTCTTTAATTATACACTATCCCCACCCCGTATAGAAGTATTTAGTTCCTATATATATTACTATCATCATAGTAAGGACTGTGAAAACGGTGGGTAACTCATAGAAAGAATGAAAGCACAATGAGTTTCAATCAAGCAGTTGTATTAATGAATTGGGGATAATGCGGTTGAGTCTTGCCAAAGCTCAACAACTCTTAACCGGTTATGCACCGGTTATATATGCTGATTCAACAGGTCTAAAAAGTCCGATTCTGGCTTATAACCAATAATTCGATCCAGCTCAATCCCTTGTTTAAATAAAATACAGCACGGAATACTCGTGAGCCCAATTTTGGCGGCCAAATCAGTGGCTTCATCAATATTTAGCTTACCCACAGATAGGCGGCCTTGAAGCGTTTTAGACAACGACTCAATCGTCGGAGCCAGTGCTTTACACGGCCCACACCAATCTGCCCAAAAATCAATTAAAACGGGGGTTTCCGACTGTATAACAGAATCAAACGTATCAGCAGTTACGGTAATAACACTCATTAGAGTGATAACCGGTACATAGCTGACACTGTGGTTTCTTTTAATAAATCACGAATGAAAATTTTTGGGTCTTTAATAAACACTTGGTCCAATAAACAGTTTTCCTCATAATATTTATTAATTAGACCATTCACAATTTGCTCAATGATTTTTTCAGGTTTTCCGTTTTCAATGGCTTGATTCTTTAATAAATCACGCTCGGTGTCTAGAATAGATTGGGGGACATCGTCCCGGTTAATGTAACTAGGGTTAGCGGCTGCGATCTGCATAGCAATGTCTTTTCCTAAAGCAGTTTCAATGGTCTGATCAAACCCAACTAAAACCCCAATAGTGCCATTCATGTGGGTGTAACCACTAACAAAACGGCCTGAAACATGGTGCAAACTATCAATTTGAATATTTTCACCAGTTTTAGCAACCATATCGGTAATGGCAATCGGCAGCGGTGTCTCATTGACCATCAAATCATCCACATGGGCACTGTTTTTCGCCAATGCAGCTTGAACAATAGCAGCCCCGAACGATTGAAACGTCTCATTTTGAGAGACAAAATCAGTTTCACAGTTAACTTTTACAATACACCCGGCGGATTGGTCGTCGTTAAGCGCAATAAAAACACCACCGGCTGTGGCATCGCGCCCTGATTTTTTAACAGCTTTAGCGAGCCCTTTTTCACGCAAGTAGATGCATGCATCATCCAGTGTATTAGAAACATTTAATGCTTCTTTACAATCCATAATACCAACACCAGTCTTCTGACGAAGCTCTTGAATTAAGGCCATTGTGACATTCATGGTTGTCTCCTTTTATTTAATATTAACGACTTCAGCTTCTTGTTTTGTCTGAGTTTCAACACCGCTGTATTGTTGAAGTTGGCCTTCTCGAATACCGTTTGCTAGGGTATTTAGAATTAATTTAATTGATTTAACCGCATCGTCGTTGGCGGGAATAGGGTATGTTACTAATTTTGGATTCGCATTAGTGTCTACAATACCAATCACTGGGATTCCCAATTTAACCGCTTCTTTTACAGCTAATTCTTCTGCAACAACATCCACAACAACAATGGCATCCGGCAATCCACGCATATGTTTAATACCGGATAAGTAACCTTGCAGCTTCTCTAATTTACGAGTTTTTTGGGCCTTTTCTTTATTGGGCAATGAATCTAAAATTCCATCTTCTTGCATTTGCTCAAGCTTTATCAGTGTGGAAATACTACTTTGTAATGTTTCATTATTAGTAAGTACACCCCCCAACCATCGTTTATTGATGTAAGGCATTCCGCATAATAATGCAGATTGTTCGATTGGATCTTGGGCTTGTTTTTTTGTACCAACAAATAAAACAGTTCCATTCTTAGCCGATAATGCTTCACAAAACCGGTAAGCCTTTCGAATAAGTTTGATGGTTTTTTGGAGATCAATGACATGAATATCATTGCGCGCCGTAAAAATATACGGCTTCATTCGAGGATCCCAACGGTTGGTTTGATGACCAAAATGAGCACCCGTTTCTAATAGTTGTCTTAAATCAATAATCTTTGCTTTTTTCTTTTCGTTTTCCATAAAATTAATACCCTTTTAATTACTGTTGGTAGTTTTAACCAGATTCTGCTACTTTACCATTTTTTTTTGAGACTTTCAATAGATGCTGAACGGCATCTTGAATTGTAGTGGCTTCAAGAATAGTGAGCGTGGTGTTTTTGGTCGAGTTGGGCTGATGGGGAGCGATACAATATTGAAAACCTAAACCACTTAATTCTTGTATATATTTATTCAATTGCTTAACGGGTCGAATATGGCCGGTTAGGTCAACTTCACCGACAACGCCGAGTAGGTGTGATAGCGGTAGGGTGTAAAAAGCCGATAAAATTGATAATAATATACCCAAATCAGCCGCGGGTTGGCTGAGTTTGTATCCACCAATAACAGTAACAAAAATGTCTTTATTAGACAGCTTAATGGATAGGTTTTTTTCTAAAGTGGCAATAAGAATATTAATCCGATTTTGATCAACACCCACAAATGTTCGCTTGGCCATTCCGTACCCTGACGAGACAACTAATGCTTGAATTTCAATTAAAAATACACGACTACCCTCTTGAATCGGAACAATCATAGACCCGGACTGATTGGGTTTTAACGGGCGATCTAAAAATGACTTTTCAGGGTGACGGTTAGCCACGAGACCATTTTTCTCCATTGTAAATAGACCAATTTCTTCTGTAGACCCGTACCGATTTTTAAAGCAACGTAGGATTCGTTGGGACTGGTAGCGGTCCCCCTCAAAAAATAAAATAATATCAACTAAGTGCTCTAAAACCTTAGGTCCAGCAAGCCCTCCCTCTTTAGTAATATGGCCCACAATAATGCTGTGACAACCCATGGTTTTTGTGACAGATACTAAGCGATTGGCACAATGATGTACCTGAGATACACTGCCAGGAACTCCCGGTAACCCTGTATCTTTAACTACTTGAATTGAATCTAAGATAACGATACTAGGCCGTTGTTTCTGAATTTGATCGACAATATTACTCATCGATTGCGTGGTATAAACGGTTAGTGCTTTAGACAGGCAGTTTAGGCGATTGGCCCGAAGGGCTAGTTGAGTCGTGGATTCCTCAGCAGACACATATAAAACAGACAGCTGACTATCGGTAACAATTTTGGCCAATTGCATCGCCAGTGTTGACTTGCCAATACCCGGCTCACCACCCAATAATGTTGTGGCTCCCATAACCAACCCATTTCCCAGTACACGATCCAACTCCGGCAGTGTTTTTGTGTATAAAACGGGAGAATTAATATCAATATCAGTAATTGGTGTTGGCGGCGGCGAGGCGTCTAATGCAACCGGCCCTTTCGCCACTGTTTCATAAATACTATTCCATTCTAAACATTGATTGCACTGACCTTGCCATCGGGTATAAGGCTCTTGACAGCTTTGGCATACAAAGACGGGGGATTTCAATGCTGCTTTGAATGAGCAATGCGTGGAACAAGCGATGTTTTTTTAACCTGCTTTTTTCGAATAGAAAAGACCACCTTGGTGGCTTCTTTGTTTAAACTTGCTGTTGCAGATATATTGTCTTTAACCCCGCGATCAAGCATTGTGTCGACTAAGACATCTTCAAAATTTGTTTGCAAGGATCGACGCAATGGCCGGGCACCTTGTTTTTTATTAAACCCTTTGCTAACTAAAAAGGATTTAACCGCGTCATCAAATCGAAGGGTGATGTTTTTAGACTGCAGGCGTGTTTGAATATCGTGAAGCATAATATCAATGATTTTTAACAAATCATCTCGCTCAAGTCGGCCAAAAATAATGGTGTCATCAATTCGATTTAACAATTCGGGCTTAAAGGCGTTTAACAATTCTTCCCCAATTTTCTTTTCAATATTTTGTTTATCTTGATCCGCCACACCGGTCTCTTTTTGAAACCCAAAGGTACTGCTGCTTTCTATAAATTGGCTGCCAATATTTGATGTCAAGATAATAATTGTATTTTTGAAATTAACAACACGGCCGCTTGAATCCGTCAAACGCCCATCTTCTAAAATTTGCAATAAAATATTCATTACATCAGGCGATGCCTTTTCAACCTCATCAAATAACACAACAGAATAGGGTTTTCGTCGAATAGGCTCAGTTAACTCACCCCCTTCGTTAAACCCCACATAACCGGGAGGCGCTCCGATAAGCCGAGATACCGCATGCTTTTCCATAAACTCAGACATATCAATTCGAATGAGCGCATTGACAGACCCAAATAAGAACACAGCGAGTTGATTGGCTAACTCTGATTTACCAACGCCTGTGGGTCCCAAAAATAAAAAAGAACCAATGGGCCGCCGCGGGTCTTTAAGCCCTAGTTTTGAGCGTTTAACAGCCCGAGAAATTGAATCAACGGCCGAGTCCTGGCCAATAATAGACTGCTTAAGCGTTTGGTTAATATTTTTAATACGCTCAGTTTCTTTTTCTGTTAATTGTTTAATATCAATACCGGTCCAGGTGGACAATACTTCATTAATGACGGGGGTGTCTACAATTCGATTTACAACACAATACTGTTGATACTGCTCCGGGCTTGTGGGGGTGCTCACTGGTGCACAGCTCGAATCCGAATCACCGCTTTTAGATAGTTCTTGTATTTCTTTTGGGAGTTTCGAAAAGGCAATCATCATTTTAGCGGCAGATTCGTCCATTAAATCAACCGCCTTATCCGGTAGATTTCGGTCGGTAATATATCGAACAGACAATTCGACACATTTTTCAATAGCATCATCGGTAAATCGAACATCGTGAAATGATTCGTATCGGCTTTTAATTCCTTTTAAAATTTGAACAGCAGTCGCTTCTGTCGGCTCTTCGACTAAAATAGACTGGAATCGACGTTCTAGTGCACCGTCTTGTTCAATGTGTTTCCGGTACTCTTCTAATGTTGTGGCGCCAATACATTGCAGCTCACCGCGAGCTAAAGCGGGTTTAAGTAGGTTGGCAGCGTCTAAACTTCCTTCGGATCCACCGGTTCCAATAATGGTGTGCAACTCATCAATAAATAACACAACAGTTTTGGCTTTTTGGGTTTCCTCCATGATTTTTTTAACCCGCTCTTCAAACTCACCCCGATACTTTGTCCCCGCGACTAAGAGTCCTAAATCTAGGGATATAATGCGTTTGTTTTTTAATTTTTCAGGGGCGAAATCGGTAAGTAACCGTTGAGCAAGCCCTTCAACAACAGCTGTTTTACCAACCCCCGGCTCACCCGTTAAAACTGGGTTATTTTTATTTCTCCGGCATAAAATTTGAATCATGCGATTGACTTCATTATCCCGACCAATAATCGGGTCTAATTTATCCCCTTTTGCCAAGGCTGTTAAATCGCGGCCAAATAAATCAAGTGTAGGTGTTGGGTGGGTGATTTGACGGGTCTCTGAGGCGTCTCCATCGGATTCAAGGTCATTAAATAATGTTTTTCGAAAAGCATCAGCCGTAATCCCCAGTTCTTCCAATAACTTTGAGGCGATACTATTGGGGTCTCGAAAAATCGACAAGAACAGATGTTCAATGTTGACATAATTATGGCCCAGGCGTCGCGACTCGTCCCATGCAGAAGTGAGCATTTGCTTAGCTTGTTGGGTGAACGGAATGTTGGATTGTTCAATAGAAGAACCACTAAACTCTAACTTGTCTTCAATTGCTAATTTGATAGTTGCCGCATTAAAGCCCATTTCTTTAAGTGTTTTAGTAACGGTGTTATCGCCTTCACTCAGTATTCCAAGTAAAATATGTTCGGTTCCAACGTAATTATGGTTAAACTTTTTAGCTTCTTCTTGGGCTAACATAATGGCTTGAATCGCTTTTTCTGTAAATCGTGAAAACATAGTTGCTAATCCTTAAAATTTTTTACAATTGACAATCCTAGATCAAATACAAAAAATTAGTATACCACAGTCTGAATTAGGGCAACGATAATACGCGCAGATTGTCGCCGTCGTCACCTAATATAAAGGAAAAACCAAAGCGGCTATAGAGCATGTGATGCACAGAGCTTTTGAGTTGAGCAGGCACTGTCTGCTGGGTTTGTGTGTTTGTTTGTACATGAACGCTCCGAATATGGGTATTGGCATCACGTCTACAGACAAATTCAAAAGTGTCCGGTGTTCCAATAAGCTGGTGACCACGAACAGGGGTGTCAATTAAAATAAACCCGCTGGTCTCTCGGGATCGGGTATCAATAATCCATAGGTAATGCATACCGGTGTCGTCATTAAATAATACCCCATAGTGATGCTGCGAGAGCGCGGCGGGCCATACGGATTGAATTTGACTCACTGTTTGGGTTAGTTGGGTTGGCATTGCGCCGGTTTTTGTATCCAACAGGGTGACGTAAATACTATTTTCCTTGTAATGCGTTGCCCACACAGTGCCATCGCGCGAAATGGGGCTAATGGCGGGGGCAATGGGCCACTGATTTAGTCGTGATTGAGAATCAATGTCTACATGATGAATGGCCTGGTTTTCAGGTATTAGTACAAGGGAGCCACTCGCTACTGTAGGGGGAAACGTGCTTTTGTTTGGATAGCGCCACTGAATACCCCCTGTTTGAGTGTCAATAGCCACTAATTCTGTGAGTAGTTGAATAAGCAGCTGATTGTTGTGAACGACAAGATCCTCACTAGCCAGGCTCTCGTTGAGCGGGGTGTGGATCACAATTTGCTGAGACTCTGGGTCAAGGCCAATCAGTACATTGGGAGTAGCCCCCGTGACAAAAAATACTAGATTTTTATCCGCAGCCAGTTGGCTAGCAATGCCACCGGGAATAGCCATAGCCCAGGTTTTAGACCCTGTTTTAACATCCCCGACAACCAACTGATTGTTCTGAGCAAATGCATACCAAGAGCCGCCGACAATTGGTGCTAAAGTCAGCCCCTCTAGGGGGTGTGTCACAGCCCAGTTGGGGGTTGAGGTGGTGCGGGGGCTAGTGTGAATCGGGAAATGGCGAGAATGTGTCGATGTTTTTCCACGAGTTGGCCATAAGTAGGGGGTTTTATCGCGAATCACGGTTTTAGGATCGGGGCCAATCCAAAAATGTTTTAAAAAAAACTGAATATCAGGCTTTAGTTTTTTCCAATACTGCTGGGGAGTATAGATAGATACAATATAGCCAGTTGTGTCTTTGACAAAATAATAATTAATTACAAAATCACGCACGGGCTCCAGGGATTGACTTAAGCTTGTTTTTCCATAAATAGATTTAAATGAATCCGTGGCGTTGGCGCGCTGGTTATCAAAAAGAGTTCCTAGCTCAGTGCCAATACTAATCCACCCATCATACTGCCCAATCATATGCATTTCCTGGAGGCGGTTAATTGTAATTCCTTTAGGGAAAACACGCGCGGTAATTGAGAGTGTGACCGGCAAGTCAGTGTGAACAATAACAGCAGACCGATGGTTGCCAGTTGCAGACTGCCACCCGTCAGGTATGGCGTAATGCGTGTCGTTAGGGCCACGATACTCAGTACCGCCCCAGCAGTTAGTTTCGCAAATAAAAATAGATAGGACAGCGACCAGGAGCCCAAAAATAATCGATCGGATCATCGCAATAACGGGGATAAAAAATGACCGGTATGGGAGTCGGTTAGTGTTGCGATGTGCTCCGGGGTTCCAAACCCGACAATCGTGCCCCCATTGTTTCCACCATCGGGGCCTAAGTCAATAATGTAATCCGCTGTTTTAATGACATCTAGGTTATGCTCAATTACAATAACGGTGTTTCCCATATCAACCAGGCGCTGTAAAACAGAAAGTAAATTTTGAATATCTTTAAAATGCAGACCGGTTGTCGGCTCGTCTAATAAATACACTGTACGACCAGTTTGAGGTCGCGACAACTCTTTAGCTAGCTTAATGCGCTGCGCCTCGCCCCCGCTCAGTGTTGTGGCGCTCTGGCCAAGTTGAATATACCCCAAGCCCACGTCTTGCAAAGTGCTTAGTTTTTGGTGAATAGCCGGAATATCTTTTAGGCAAGATTCCATGGCCTGATTAACGGTCATAGTTAAAAAATCAGAAATCGTGTTTCCGTCAAAGGTAACCAGTAGTGTTTCACGGTTGTATCGTTTTCCATTACACACGTCGCAGGTGACGTATACGTCGGCTAAAAAGTGCATTTCAATTTTAACAGACCCGTCGCCTTGGCAAGCCTCGCAGCGCCCCCCTTTGACATTAAAGCTAAAACGACCCGCTTTATACCCACGAATCTTGGCGTCTTTTGTTTGAGCCATAAGGTCGCGTATAGGGGTAAACACGCCCGTATACGTTGCCGGGTTTGACCGGGGGGTTCGGCCAATAGGCGCTTGGTCAATTGTAATAACTTTATCCACATGGTTTAGGCCAGAAAGGGTTTTAAAAAAGGGTGACTTAATGGACTGGCGGTTGGTGTGCTTTACAAGCGCTGGTTTTAATATGCTGTGGACCAAGGTGCTTTTACCAGAGCCGGAAACGCCGGTTACACAAGTCAATACATTGAGTGGAAATTCAACGGTGACATCTACAACATTGTTGTTGGATGCTCCAGACAAAACCAAGGAATGGGCCCACGAACGTCTAGAGCTGGGAACGCTGAGTTTGTTTTTTCCAAATAAATAGGAAGCCGTAACGGACTGTTTGGATTGTTTGAGCTTAGCGACTGATCCAGAAAATAAAATATCGCCACCGTACCGACCGGCGCCAGGTCCAATATCGACCACGTGATCAGCGGATAAAATCATATCTTCGTCATGCTCCACGACAATTAAAGTATTTCCTAGGTCTCTTAGGCGACATAGCGCGTCAATTAAGCGTTGGTTGTCGCGTTGATGTAGGCCAATACTGGGTTCGTCCAAAACATATAATACGCCGGTTAGTCCAGCGCCAATTTGTGTTGCTAAACGAATGCGTTGGTATTCCCCGCCGGATAAAGACCCTGCTTTTCGAGACAAAGTCAAATAGCCAACCCCAACGCGCTGCAAGAAGGATAGCCGCTCAATAATTTCTTTGAGTAACTGATCGGCAATGTGGGCCTCAGTCTTAGTTAAAGTGATTTGGTTAAAAAAACAAATTAAGTCATCAATGCTTTTTTCGGTAATATCTGCGATAGACAGCCCGGATACATGCACGGCTAGAGCTTCCGGTCTCAGGCGACTGCCGGCGCATGCGCTGCAGGACGTTTCAGACATAAACTGATGCAAAAACTGACGCATGTGATCGCGACGAAATCTTGCGTAACGCAGGGCTAAAGCGGGGATAATTCCGTGCCATGCTGCAGAACCACTATCGGGGGCTCCGTACATAATCGTTTGGTATTGTTCGGGTGTTAAATCACAGACTCGAGCCGATAAGTCAAACCCATGGTGTCGGCATAGCTGGTCCGCATCTCTTCCAATTGCCGTATAATCTAAATCCAAACACCGCTGAGTGGCCAGTCGCAGAGGGAGTGTTTCATCTTGAATGACCAGTAATGGATCAAACGCCAGGTGATACCCAAGTCCTCGGCACTGGGTGCATGCACCCACGGGAGAATTAAATGAAAACAGGCGGGTGTTAATTTCGGGCAGACTGACTTGGCAGTCGGGGCAAGCAAACTGCTCGCTGAATAGTTGTCGGCGATCGCTGTCTACCCAGGCAATCTCAACCATGCCTTTCGTTTGCTGAGTCGCGGTTTCAATTGCTTCAAATAGCCGGGGCTCACTGGCTTTTGACAATACAAGTCGATCCACAACAATTGAAAGCGTATGTTTATGAGTACGGCTTAAGCGAATTTTGTCAGACAAGCGCACAATTTCGCCGTCTATTCGCATGCGTAAGAACCCATTAGCGCGACACTGCTCTAATTCTTTTGCAAAGGTGCCTTTTCGATCGTGAATAATGGGGGCTAGAACCATGATTGTTTGCGAATCGGGCGCTTGGTCATCGAAGCCGCTCATAATCTGATCAACCATTTCTTGAACACTTTGAGAGCGAACTTCTCCCCCGCATGATGGGCAGTGCGGGACCCCAATACTACTCATTAGTACGCGCAGGTAATCATAGATTTCAGTGACTGTGCCTACGGTAGACCGTGGATTGTGAGAGGGCGTTTTTTGGTCAATGGATATGGCTGGAGAGAGCCCTTCGATACGATCCACATCGGGTTTGTCCAGCTGATTGAGGAATTGACGGGCATAAGCCGACAAAGACTCAACGTATCGGCGTTGCCCTTCAGCATAAATAGTGTCAAACGCTAACGATGACTTTCCAGATCCAGAGAGGCCGGTAAACACAACAAGTTTATCCCGCGGGATTTTTAAGTCGATGTTTTTAAGGTTGTGCATGCGCGCACCCGATACAACAATGGCATTGTTTTTTGAGTGTTTCATAGGTAAGTTAGCGGGTCGTAATTAAATTCACAGCAATGGCAAAAGTAACGGATTAAATAGGATTGATTTCATACAGTAATAGTATGCCACAATTTGGTTTAAAATTATATGGGTTTGCTGGTTCTTGGGGCGGCAACGGCATCGTAAGCATAGTAAGCAGAAACCGCGGGACTGGCTGGGCGATGAGTTTCTAAACACTGGGCGGCCCATTGGGCGACAACGCGCGCATCGGGCAGCGTTTGGATGCGAATTAACGCTGGGTTTTCTAGCGCCACAATCGACGCGGGCAGGGTTCCAATAACAGACAAGTTTCCGGATACGTTACTCAGGGTTTTAGATAACAGTGAGCCATCGACCACATCAATAGGCGTGAGCGGGTTTATACATCCGGAAAACCCCATGAGCTGAATCGCCATCTGTGTGCCAATTGTGGGGGTCATTACGAGCGCGGTTCCAGGCATGGCGCAATAAGGCTGGGCCATGGCAGTCAGAGTATCAAGCCCATAGACTGGACAGCCAATGGCTTGCGCTAGACTATTGGCAAGGGCGACGCCTATTCGAACAGCTGTGTAGCCACCGGGTCCAGTAACCACGCCAATGGCTTGGAGATCACGTAATTTTTTTCCAACGTGCGCGCACAGGTCATAGGCATGCTCGGCAATGGCGTCCCCAAAGAGACGACCGCTATCGCGAGACATAGTTGCCATCGGGTGTCCGTGGGCATCCACAAGGGCTAGCCCGTTGGGTTTTTGTGCGGTTTGAATGCCTAAAATCATGACTTATTCAGTGTAGCATGAAAGCATCGACCGGGCTGTGTAATCACTCCGATCTAGTCGGCAATGCGCGTACAGCTTCGGGTGATCCATGGTATAGTGTGAGTATGAAGAATCATAGCCTCGTTTTTTCAGCTAGCAATGGATGAAGACCCTAAAGCGATTGTAAAACAACTGATGCGTGCGGCATCGATATCGGTAGTTGCCATGATTGGGTTTGTGTGTACCGGTGCCGCAGTGGGCTGGGGGGTTGAGGTGTTGGTAGATGCCCGTGGATGGGGGGTGATTATAGGTGTTTTGGCGGGTGTGTTGTTGGGGTTTTATCAACTATATAGACAGGTGATGCGTCTTGGCCAGTAATCTAAATCTAATTCGACAACGGGTTGTTCGGCCTGTTTTTTTGGTCATTTTAGGCACTTCCTTACTGGGCTTGGCTTTGGGCCATGGCGTTTGGGCTGGCTCATTAGCAGCCGGGGGTTGTTTTGGTGCTTTGGGGTTTTGGTTGTTTGTTCGCGCGCAAGATCAGGTTATGTCCGAACGGCACTATGGTCGGTTTTTTGCCTACTTTCTAGCAAGGTTGGCTATATACGCGATTCCCATTGGCTATGCGGCAGCAAAGCCATGGTTAAGTATGGCGCTAATGCTGGTGGGTTTATTTAGCTATAATGGCTATTTAATTGCGGTTTTAATCATAAAAGCGCGCCGAGGGTTGAGGTTGTGACGGTAGACTTAACTGCATACGATGGACTTTTGGTAGACGCGTTTGGTGTGCTGTATAATCAGGCGGGTGGATTTGAGGAATCTGCGGCATGTGTTCAAGCCTTTCTTGCAGCTGGAAAGCCGGTTGTGGTCGTCACTAATAACACGAGCGTGTCCCCAGAAACAATTTCATCCCGGTTGAACGCAATGGGGATGCTAATAGCCCCCAGTCATATCCTTTCATCGGGGCGAGGGCTTGCCTGGGATCCGGAGTATCAACAGGCGATTGACGGGCGATCTGTTTTTTTGATTGGCGCAGATGATGCGGCTGTTTATGTTGCCGATGCGGGCGCACGCTGCGTTAATTCGTTAGCCGATGCAGACGCGGTAGTGTTGGCGTGCACCGCGCAGGAAGTCACGGCGTACGATGCCATTATTGAGTACAAAAACCAGCGGCCGAATAGTCCGGTTTTTTGCATTAATCCAGACCGGTATATTCCAGTGGGGGATCAGCGCGTTCCCGTGATTGGTTATTTTGCTGAGCGCATTGAGCAGTCGGCGGGCCCCGTGCATTGGATGGGAAAGCCATTGCCGGTTTTTTCGGCGGTTGTTCGTACCTATTGCCAGGTAGCATTGGCCCTTTCTATTGGAGAAAACTGGGTATTTGTGGACGACAACCCAAACAATGTCCGCCAAATAACTCAGGACTTGGGGGTTCAGGGATTGGTTTCGGTTGAGACAGGGTTGGCGCAATCGTGGCCAAGCCCGCTTCCGGAATCTGACGCGTGGCGCTATATCAAACGCTTGTCGATACGAGCGGATCTTTGGTATGATAATGCTTCTAGAGCGAAAAAGGGATAAATATGGATAAAATTGGTGCGGTTAGTGAATGGGCAATAACAATATTTGGAAAAACGATTATCGTGGACCCAGTTATGTTGGGTACGACGTGGTTTATTATGGCCGTTCTTGCTTTAATGGCCTGGCAAATTGGCCGTCGGTTAACAATAGTTCCGAGCAAGAGTCAAAGTGTATTTGAATTGCTGACAGGGTTTTTTGATGATATCGCCGTCAGTACTTTAGGTAAAAAAGAAGGGCGTCGACTATTGCCATTAATTTTATCAATTTTCGTCTTTATTTTGGTGTCCAATTGGATTGGTATCTTCCCTAATGTTATTAAAACAGTGGGGACTCTAATCGGGGTTGTTCACGCATGGATTAATCCCGATGTTGTCTACAGTGCAGTATGGTACAAGGGATTGTTAACATTTCCAGATTTAAAAGAGCCAACCCAATCATTAAGTACAGATTTGGGCATGGCCATTTTGGTCTTTTTGGTCGCGCATGCAACAGCGATTCACAATAAAGGCGTGCTCGGGTATGTGCGTAGCTTTATTGACGATCCCTTTCCAATGAAGGGGTGGAAGGTTTTGTTTTTTTGGGCCAATCCATTTTTTTACCTTAATCTAATTGGGCAGGTTGCGAATGTTGTGTCTCACTCATTTCGTTTGTTTGGCAATGTTTTCGGCGGCGGGATTATTATTATTATTGTATCCGAACTGTTGCGTCACTTTTTAGTTCCGGTTGGGCTATTCGCTTTCTTTGGTTTATTTTCTGGCTTAATTCAGGCCTTTGTGTTTTCAATGTTGACTGTATCGTATATTAATCAATTACAATAACTATGACAGACTATCTATTTGTAAAATTATGTTCAGTATTGGGAGCGGGCTTGGCGATTGGTCTTGGCGCGATTGGATCGGCTGTTGGCGAAGGGTTTATTGCTATGAAGGCGTTGCAAGCGCTGGGTCGTCAACCCAAAGCATCGGGGCCATTGCTGCGAACCATGTTGATTGGCCAGGCGGTAACCGAAACCGCTGCTATTTTTGCGCTTGTGATTGCGTTGGTGCTGCTGTTTCAGACCCCAGATGCGGCGGTTAGCTGGGTGAAAGGCATTACGTTTATTGCCGCGGGCATTGCCATTGGGTTTGGCACCATTGGATCGGGCTTGGGCGCGGGCTTGCCGGGCGGTGCGGCGTGTGAAGGTATTGGTAAAAACCCTAAAAACACAGATGTATTGTCCTTGCACATGCTAATTGCTCAAGCAGTGACACAGACGGCTACAATTTTTTCGCTAACAGTGTCCCTCATTCTGATTATGACGGCACCGGAGCCAACACTAATAGCCGCGTTTTCCTTGCTGGGAGCGGGGTGTGCTATTGGCTTTGGTGCAATTGGCCCT
>DJIL01000004.1:0-568 GCA_002433595.1 bacterium UBP8_UBA6595
TCGAATTAATCCACATGCTCCACCGCTTGTGCGGGCCCCCGTCAATTCCTTTGAGTTTCAACCTTGCGCTCGTACTCCCCAGGTGGTTCACTTAACGAATTATCTTCGGCACTGAAGGGGTCGATACCTCCAACACCCAGTGAACAACGTTTACGGCGTGGACTACCGGGGTATCTAATCCCGTTCGCTCCCCACGCTTTCGCACCTCAGCGTCAGAAATAGGCCAGAAAGCCGCCTTCGCAACCGGTGTTCCTCACAATATCTATGCATTTCACCGCTACACTGTGAGTTCCGCTTTCCTCTACTATTCTCTAGTTACCCAGTTTTAGATGCAGACTTTAGTTGAGCTAAAGGATTTAACACCTAACTTAAGTAACCGCCTACGCGCACTTTATACCCAATAAATCCGGATAACGTTCGCTCCTTACGTATTACCGCGGCTGCTGGCACGTAATTAGCCGGAGCTTCCTTTAGAGGTACTATCATTATACTCCCTCTTGACAGAACTTTACATCCCTAAGGACTTCATCATTCACGCGACGTCGCTGCGTCAGGGTTTCCCCCATTG
>DJIL01000004.1:923-26764 GCA_002433595.1 bacterium UBP8_UBA6595
AGTCTGGGCCGTATCTCAGTCCCAGTGTGGCTGACCATCCTCTCAGACCAGCTACTGATCAATGCCTTGGTAGGCCTTTACCCCACCAACAAGCTAATCAGACATAAGCCTATCCCTAAGCAAAATTCATTTCCTCTTTAAATCATATGATTTAAAGAGAATATCCGGTATTAGCTTTCCTTTCGAAAAGTTATCCCGGTCTTAGGGGCAAGTTACCTATGCATTACTCACCCATTCGCCACTAACACTGTGTTAATCCACCGAAGCTTTTCAACACAGGTTCGTTCGACTTGCATGTGTTAGGCACGTCGCCAACGTTTATCCTGAGCCAGGATCAAACTCTTAATTGATTTGTTTGTTTTGTTTTTTTTGACTTTACAAAAAATGAGCTTACTATTCAATTTTCAATGACCAACTGTATTTGCTGTTTTTTATTACTGCAAATTGCGCTCTTGATGCGCTGGATAAACAATAATAGCAACCCGCCCGTATTGTGTCAAATAAAACATGCAACGAGTTTTGCAGGTCTATGCTTGGCCACCGCATAACAAGGCGGCTAGACGACTTGTTTTTCTTGACTCACACGCGAGAAACGCATCATCAAAACATTGAGAAAACGGCTTATTTCTGCAAACATGAATAGCCATCATCGCATTAAGCATAACAACATCTTGATACGCAGATTCGGCATCGTTGTTCCAAATTTTTTTTAATTTTTTTGCATTATACTGGGCATCACCCCCCTGTATTGCCGCCAGTGGTCGTACAGAAACACCCACATCATTGGGATGAAACCATTGGGTATGCACCCGGCCATCCGACTCCATATATTGAATTTGAGTTCGTCCGGCAATGCTAACTTCATCTTCCCCAAATTGGCCGGACACAAACGCCACACGCTGTACGCCGTGATGATGCAATACCGGTGCCATATCCACAATGTCGTTGGGATTCGCTAAACCAATAACTTGATGGGTCACAGGCATCGGGTTTAGCAATGGCCCCATTTTATTAAAATATGTTTTTTTACCGTACTGGCTGCGCGCCTCTCTCACATGTTTTAGAGCCGGGTGATACAGGGGGGCGAATAGAAACGTAAGTCCGAGTTCATGCAATTGTTCCAATGACTGTTCGGGTGTTTGCATCAAGGGTACGCCTAACGCTTCTAGTACATCGGATGACCCGCATTGGCTGCTCGCAGCTCGATTGCCATGCTTAGCGACTGGAATTCCAGCTGCAGCGACAATAACAGCCGCTGCGGTAGAAATATTAATCGTATTGCACCCGTCTCCCCCAGTGCCACACAGGTCCATTAAGGGAGCCCTTGTCACATGAACGGCTCGCATATGCTGGCGAGTTACGGCCACTAATTGTGCGAATACCGCCGGGGATACGCCATGCGTATCGCAGTACTCAAAAATGCAGCATATGGCATCAGCGCTTAATTTCCCCGTAATCATGGCAGTTTGAATACTAGCCGCACCCTCGGGGGTAGCCATCCAATTGGGCTTAATGACTTCCATACGTTTTATAGTTTACCAACTAGTTTCAATAGAAACAAAGATCAGTGCGAATTGTATCCATCGGTTACAGGCTTAACAGGGCTTTCCAACCCAAACGTTTGCATTTCAACCGGGTCAATCGAATCTCGAAATGCAAAATCAGCAATAATAAATACCGCGAATAATGCAATAAATAAAAATGAACTCAAAACAATTAAGACATTGTACCCACTATCCCACCGTAAAGCCATAAAAACAGACAACACTAACGTGGCTTTAATTCCTGCAATACCCAATGCCAGCGCTAAATTTAATCCCGGCCCCAAGTCAATAAATGTAACCAGTACTGTAATTGCCGTTAATGCTAGCAATGCTGCAAATGTACCGATTAATGCTTTAACTGGAACAATATGATGTGATGCCATATAGCTACCCTACCAAGTATAATAGTGGAAACACAAAAATCCACACAATATCAACTAAATGCCAATACAAACCAACCATTTCCAATGGTGTGTAATAATCTTTATGAAAATACCCCTGTTTGCTTTTTCGAATCAGCCATAAAATCAACCCGACTCCAATTAGCACATGAATGCCGTGAAGACCCGTAATTAAAAAATAGCATGTGAAAAACAAATGCAAATGTTCATAGGCGTCTGCGGCTGAAAACCACGACCCTGGCAAATACCCGTGATGAATTTTAGCAGAATATTCAAAATACTTAATCACCATAAACATCATCGCCAATCCAGCTGTCGCCCACAGCAATCGAATAGCGACGCGCACGCGATCCATTTGTGTCATCCAGACCGCCATAACCATCGTGAAACTACTACTAATCAAAACCATCGTATTTACCAAACCCATTTTCCATGATAGAAGCTTGCTTGCGTGGACAAATGTTTCTGGATGTAAAAACCGAAATACGCCATAACCGACAAATAAAGCACTAAAAAACAAAAGTTCCTGAGCCAAAAAAAGCCACATACCAATTTTAGCCGCGTCAAATTCTTGATCAGCATCTTCAAAATGGTGCGCAACATGATGCGGAATTGTTTTAAGCATGGGGGATTTTTCCATTTTCATAATCATAAGGATCGTGTGTCACTTCCTGGGGAGTATCAAAGTTCTCTAATACTGGGGGAGACGCCGCTCGCCACTCCAATGTTAACCCACCCCATGGATTGGGGGGGGCTTGTTCACCGTTTAATAATGAATCAATTAAATAAAAAACAACCAAGATAAACCCAAGCCCCAATACCCAAGTACCCGATGTTGAAAATGCGTGCATTGGCTGAAATTGATCCAAATATGTATAGTATCGACGCGGCATTCCTTTAGACCCTAAAAAGAACTGAACCAAAAACACCATATTAAACCCAAGAAAGATTAAGCCACAGGCAACTCGTGCCCATGTTTCAGAATACATGCGCCCGGTAATTTTAGGCCACCAGTAGTGAATCCCACCTAAAAACGCAATGGTTGTTCCGCCAACCATAACATAGTGAAAGTGAGCAACGACAAAATAGGTGTCATGCAAATGAATATTTAAAGACAGAGCGCCCAACACAACCCCTGTAATGCCGCCAATGAAAAACAAAAACAAAAATGCTAGAAAATATAGAAAGGGTGTTTTTAAACTAATATTGCCACGGTACATTGTAGCCACCCAATTAAATAGTTTAATTCCAGATGGAATTGATACAAAAAATGTTAAAAATGAAAAAATAGCGGACGCGAGTGGTGATTGACTCGTGAACATGTGGTGCCCCCAAACTAAAAAGCCAATAACCGCAATTGAAATGCTTGAAGCGGCCATAATTTTATATCCAAAAATATTTTTCTTACAAAATGTGGTCACAATTTCGCTAATGACCCCCATCGCCGGTAAAATCATAATATATACGGCTGGATGAGAATAAAACCAAAAGAAGTGCTGAAACAAAACCGGGTCCCCACCCAACGCTGGATCAAAAATACCGATGCTAAACACCCGCTCCACTACCAATAGCATTAGTGTTATTGCTAATACCGGAGTTGCTAGAACCTGAATAACTGCTGTTGAATACAAGGCCCAAATGAACAACGGCAGTCGCATCCACGTCAGCCCAGGCACCCGCATCTTGTGAACCGTTACAATAAAATTAATCCCCGTTAAAATGGACGAAAACCCTAAGATAAAAATACCCAGGGTCGTCATCACCGTACTGGTATCTGTCTGAACTGAATACGGCGTATAAAATGTCCACCCCGTATCCACGCCACCCACAAATAATGATGCCAATAAAAACAATGCCCCCGCAAGGTAGATATACAGGCTCGCTAAATTTAATCGTGGAAACGCAAAATCTTTAGCCCCAATCATAATTGGCAACAAAAAGTTGCCCAGCGCAGCGGGAATTGATGGAATAATAAACAAAAATGTCATAATTGCACCGTGTAGCGTAAACAATTGATTATACTCTTTTGCGGAAAACAAAATTGGCGATGGACTCAACAGTTCCAATCGCAAAGCCATTGCAAATAAGCCGCCAAGACCAAACGCCAAAATAATTGATATTAAATACATAATGCCAATGCGCTTGTGATCCAATGTAAATAACCAAGATCGCCAACCCGATGATGCCTTAAAAAAGCTTACAGAACCCGTTGCTGGATGTGCCATTACTTAATCTCCTTTATGTACTCAATGAGCGCCTTAATTTCACGATCCGATAACAACCCTGCATAAGCTGGCATAACAGGCGGATATCCAGCTGCAATCTTTGCTTTGGGATCCACAATAGACTCCCGCAAGTAGTTTTCATCTGCCAATACAACACTGCCATCGGATAACTCACGATTGGTATTGTACAACCCTTTCCAGGAAGGCCCTGACATCGGGGATCCATCCAGAGAATGACAGGTATTGCACATTTTATCCGCATATAACTTCTTGCCCAGATCTGCCAATGGCATATCGTCTGACGCACCCCCCGTCTGCTTCCACTCCTCAAAATCTTCTGTTGAAAGCACTTTCAAATTGGCTAGCATGGCCGAATGTCCATCACCACAATATTCTGTGCAAAAAATACTAAACTCGCCCACACGATCTGCTGTAAACGTTAGCGTCGTGTACCGGTTGGGAATAACATCCCGCTTAATGCGCATGTTTGGAATATAAAAACTATGCAATACATCTTCAGAGGCCATAATTAACTTAATGGGCTGATTGACGGGAACAACTAAATCGTTCATTACTGTCTTGCCTGTATCCGAATAATCAAATACCCAGAACCATTTTTTTCCAGTTACCGAAATCTCATAGCTATAACTAGGCGAAACTCGCAATAAAAAGAAATCTTTAAATCCCCATACAAATACAATCATAACTAATATAAACGGAACAATTGTCCATAATAGTTCAAATCGATTGTCGTGAATCCATTGCTGTTTTGGAATTTCATTGGTGCCTTTGGATCGATACTTAAATACAAAAAGTGCTGCGGCTCCAAATACCAACAAAAATAAAATAACAGACACCCATAATATAAAAGTAAATAGACTATCTACCTGACCGGCTATTGCTGTGGCCGGCTTTGAAAAAAACAAAGTTCCAAATTTAACCAATGATTCATTCATACTCTATTTCGCCTGTTTGATAATCCTAAATATACAATTAATCCCATTAAAACAATGGCCACAAACCCCGCGCCAAGCTTCATAATTTGCTGAGCCTGCAACACGTAACTGTTTGCGCTACTATCGTAAGTATAGCAAAACAATAGAAAACCTTCTACCAATGATTTTGAATTCGTAGGATTGGTTTCCAATAGTGCCATTTTTAAATCAAAGGGGTCGTATTCAATACCATAAATATACCGTTGTATTTTTCCGTCTGGTGAAATAGCGACCAACACTGACCCGTGTGCGTATTCATTGATTGTTTCATCGTAACGATAATAAAAACCAGACGCATCCGTAACTTGCTGAATAGCATCCGCCTCGCCCACTAAAAAGGACCAGTCCAGTATTGGATCAACCGTTTCACGATACCGCGCTTCAAATTTGGCAGCATGATTGTATTTGTCTCGTGGATCAAAGCTCATCGATATAACTTGCATACCTTTTAATGTTTTTGTGTCCATTTTTTCTAGAGACTGTTGCAATCCATCTAAAATTAAATGGCACAACATGGGACAATTAAAATAAACAAAGTTTAGTAATATTGGCTTATCCGCAACCATATGCTCCGACAACGGAGCCGTATACCCACGACTATTTGTGAAGCTAGGCTGCTGAGGAATTAGTTGTCCGACTTTTTCAGTTACTCCGACTGTTTTAATCGCATCCGGCATAGGCTCTACTGCCCATACACTTGCGCCTATAATTAGTGCGACTAGTCGGTACCTAGTACCCGTGATAGTCATCAATTACAGCGTCCATGGCCACGTCAATTGGAATATACACTGTTTTATTGGCTTTACTTTTCCACTCAAACCGTGTCAAAACTTCAGACTCCTGAAGCCGCAACGCATCCAACTGACGCGTTGGCATCATTTTTTCTAACTGAATCAACTTTTGATCAAACCCCGCTTGAAATGCAATGGGTACAATAACAAATACAGCCGCGAAAAAGACAGCAATCCCAATAACAATAGCCATAATCACTGGATAGTTTAGCTCAGACTTGTCATACCCTGCCGTACTAGACATTTTCAAACCTCATTGATTCATCCACGCGGGGGTCTTGGTGCGCAAATAAAGCAACCGTATCCAACCCTTTCCATACTGCCGCACCATAAGCAGCGGCTAATGCGATGATGATGGCTATATCCAATACCGTTGGCATGTAGCCGTTGGGGTAAAATGTAGGCAAAACCAACCACACCATATCAATCGCATGCATCAGAAGAATCCAGGCTGCAATACACGCATGAATCACCCGATTGCGTTTCATGTGACGAGACATAAATAACACAAAAGGAACTAAGAAATGCCCAAACACTAACATCAAAGACACCGCTTTCCATGCCGCTGTATTACGCGATAAATAAAACATAGTCTCCTCTGGAATGTTCGCGTACCAAATCAAAAAATACTGGGAAAACCCAATGTATGCCCAGAAAATAACAAACCCATAAATTAATTTACCCAAATCGTGATAATGTTCAACAGAAATCACTGTAGACAAAAACCCGTTACGACGCAAAAATAAAGCCAACAAGCTAACCATACACAGACTCGACAACGCAGCACCCGCAAAAATATACACGCCAAACATGGTTGAATACCAATGTGGGGTCAAGGTCATAATCCAATCAATACCTGCAAAGCTGATTGTAATCGCATACAGTAAAATACCATAGGTGGATCGCTTTTGCGACCGCGCTGTTAGTAGGGGGTCCCCATTTATATCTTGCTGTGTTGAATCATTAAAAAACCCACGCGCTAATACAAACCAAACAATAAAATAAACAATGGATCGAACAATGAAAAATGGCTGATTTAAATACGGTGCCTTAACTTGCAACAAGTGATCGTGCATAACATGCGCTTCATGGGTCCATTCATACAGCCCATGCAATCCAAGCACGATAGGAATAAACAAAAGCGCCATTAAACCAACCCGATTCATTAAGTGTTCAAACAAGCGTCGGACCACGACACTCCAGCCCGAACGAGTTAAATGAAAAATAGTAACCCAAAACAACCCCCCCAATGTTATGGTTAAAAAAAACATAAATACACTCAAATACATCGGTAACCCATGATTGGCTTGACTGTTAACTAGCACCAGCGATACCAGGCCAAAAATAGCGGCGACGGCCACATGAATTTGGGTAAACTTAGAAAACCGCCCCGACAACTGCTCTGCTTTAACTTCTACTGATTTCATACGCACTCCTTAGTTTAGCTGACTTTTGCGTTCTGGGGGGACATCAGACATGGGTACCCCATCCAAGCGCTGCAAGGCGCGAACATACATGACAATCGCCCAACGATCCGCCTCGGACACTTTGTTACCATAAGCGGGCATATTTCGAACCCCATTGGCAATGACATCGTAAATATAACCATCTGGCGACTGAACTAACCGGTCATCGGCTAAGTGGGGTGGCCGCAAGTACCCTCGCTGAACCACCGTTCCATTGCCAGAACCTGTTTGATCATGACATACCGAACAATATATAGTGTATCGTTCACGACCGGTTTCCAATACGGCATCGGTGACTTGAATTGGGGCTCGACGCACGTAATTTCGCCCGGATTTTCCGGTGTAGTATCCAGGGGGCTTCCCTTGTTTCATAATGTGGGACCGGGACGCATCGTCTGGATCCGTGGCCACATAACTATACGGAATCACGCCGTCTGGAAGGTTTAGGGGTAATTCTTGCTTATCAAAGCGCGATTGATAATCCATATTTACATTGGGATGAATGGGCGGCTTTTCAGACCGAACCCCACGACACCCCGTTAGCCCAGCGCACACTACAAGTATTAACCCAAGAAATAGCCATCGTTTAGTAATCATCCCTCATCCCTCACATCGACAATATTGAACCCACCCTGTTTTTCTAACAATTGATGAACTGCTGCTAAATCAAATTGAGGATCAGCACATTCAATCATAAGAAAGAACCCATCGGTAGTCACCGATTCAAAACATTTTTGAGTAAATACAGGATGATAAAATTGCGGCAATTTATTAATCGCAAACATACCAAATACTGCCGCAAATGCACTAAATAGAATCATTAATTCAAAGGTAACCGGAACAAATGCTTGATAACTAAATAATGGCTTGCCGCTAATAACAAGCGCGTACCCTTTAATGGACACCCAGGTTTGCAAACCAAAGCCCGCCGATGCGCCAAATAAGCCACCACACAAAACCAGCCAAGGCAACGGTGACGGCTTTAAATTCATCGCTTTTTCAATACCATGCACTGGGAATGGCGTATACGTATCAAACTTGCAGTACCCTGCTTTTACGACCGATTTGGACGCAAAAATCAGGGAGTCCGGTGAGTCAAAAGCTGCCATAACACCGTACAACGGTGATTGATTATCACTCATTGGAACCTCCTTTATTCGTCTCGTGATCGGCATGATCATGTGGCAATACCGCTTTAATTTCTGAAATAGCAATCATTGGCAAAAACTTCATAAACAATAACAGTAATGTGAAAAACAAGCCAAAACTACCGACAAATGTCATCACATCGACCCATGTTGGACTATAATACCCCCAACTTGATGGCAAAAAGTCACGCGATAATGACGTCACTGTAATGACAAATCGCTCAAACCACATACCAATATTTACAAAAATAGTAACCACAAACATTAACCATGGGGTTGTTCGAATTTTTTTAAACCAAAACAACTGCGGAGAAATAACATTGCAGCTGACCATAATCCAATAAGCCCACCAGTATGGACCAAAGGCTCGATTAACAAATGCATACTGCTCAACAACATTACCCGAATACCATGCCACAAAAAACTCCATAGCATACGCATACCCAACCATAGTCCCAGTGGCCAAAATAATCATATTCATGATTTCCAAATGCCGATCCGTAATCATGGATTCTAAACCAAACAACTTCCGGGCAACTACCATTAATGTAACTACCATGGCAAAACCCGAGAAAATGGCGCCTGCCACAAAATAGGGAGGAAAAATAGTCGTGTGCCACCCCGGAACCTGTGACACCGCAAAGTCAAAACTGACAATCGAATGTACTGATAATACTAGTGGTGTAGCCAAGGCCGCTAATAATAAGTATGCCTTTTCATAGTGCAGCCAATGGCGACTAGATCCCCGCCACCCCAATGAGAAGATACCGTATACAAACTTTGATATTTTTGTTTTAGCACGGTCTCGAAATGTAGCTAAATCCGGAACTAAGCCAACAAACCAAAAAAGTAACGATACTGTAAAGTAAGTGCTAACCGCAAAAACATCCCATAATAATGGGCTGCGGAAATTGGGCCACATAGCCATTTGATTGGGAATTGGGAAGAGCCAATGCGCGGCCCACACTCGACCAATATGAATTCCAGGAAAAATTAAGGCACAGATAACTGCAAAGATAGTCATTGCTTCAGCAAACCGATTAATGGATGTTCGCCAATTTTGACGAAACAAAAACAAAATAGCTGAAATTAAGGTTCCAGCATGGCCAATTCCCACCCAAAATACAAAGTTAACAATGGCATATCCCCAACCCACTGGATTGTTCAAGCCCCACACACCAACACCCTCAAACAATAAATATCCAATCATACTAAATAATAGGGCAATGCCCGTAATACCCGCCGATAACCCAATGTGCCACCACTTGGGCGGTTTAGTAATTGCTGGACGATGCACAATTTCTGTTATTGCCTCGTAACTGGTATCCCCTTTAACCAAAACCGTGCGCGCTACAGCTGGATGCTCTGAATACTTACTCATGATGATCGCCTCCATGGTTGTGTTGCCCATGACTGTCACGAGTTCCTATTTCTGGAACCAATTTTGGATTCGCATTTCGAATCGCAGCCAAATATGTTGTCCGTGATTTTAGGCGCAACGTTCGCAATAATTCATAATTTCTGTTGCTGTGCCTGTCTTTATAAACTCGGCTTGTCTTGTCTAAAATATTACCAAACGAAATAGCATCAGCCGGACAACTTTGCTGACAGGCTGTTTTAACTTCGCCGTCTTGAATAGAGCGCCCATCATTTTTAGCACCAATACCCACACGCTTAATTCGCTGCAAGCAGTAGGTGCATTTTTCCATAACCCCACGCATTCGAACGGTTACATCCGGATTAAACTGCATTTGCAATTGCTTTGCCGGCTCTTTAAATAAGTCAAATACATGCGTACTTTCTTTTTTAACCGCATGCACATGGCGTTGATGATAATCAAAAAAATTAAACCGACGCACTTTAACCGGGCAATTGTTAGCACAATATCGAGTCCCAATGCATCGGTTATACACCATATTATTAATACCTTCTTCATCATGAACGGTCGCCGCAACTGGGCATACCTGCTCACACGGTGCATTTTCACAATGCAAACATGTCACTGGCTGCTGAACTAGTCCAGAATCAGTCGCATCGTCTTTTGATACTTCATCAAAATAACGATCGACACGAATCCAATGCATATCGCGCCCATTTCGAACCTCATCCTTCCCAACAATTGGAATATTGTTTTCAGCCTGACATGCAATAACACAAGCGTTACACCCTGTGCATTTGCTCAAATCAATGGCCATTCCCCATTGATTGCCTGAGTCGTATTTATACTCTTCCCACGACGATTTTTCATGCGGAACCTCCTCAGCATGCTTCGCAAAATCGGGGTGCGCATTGTAAGTTGCTAATGTTGCTTTTTGCATTAACGGCCGCCCTTCCATACTCAACTGCTCTTGCGCATTACTCAGGGGATAGGTGTCAAACGTTTGTGTCAATTCGACAGTCGCGCAACACCCCTCAAGCGGTCGCAATGTGTACGCATTAAACCCAATACCAGACTCGATACGATTGCCACTTTTCTTACCATAACCCAAAGCCAACGACACGCTGTTTTCAGCCATGCCGGGCACGCGATACGCCGGCACTCGAAGCGTGGGGCCGTTTGGAACCATAACCTTAACCATGGCTTCATTGGCAATACCCAACGATTCCGCTAGATCCATGCCGATTAAAAGGGCATTGTCCCACGTTAACTTTGTTACGGGGTCTGGCGCTTCTTGCATCCATCCATTGTTACTAAATCGCCCATCATACAGGGTATAGTCTGGACGCAAAACTAGTTCAATAGCGTCAAAGTTATTACTTTTGTACTGCCCTACATGCGCACGAATAGCACGCGATAAACCCCCATCAACAATTGCAGGGACTATCCGATTAAGCCTACCCGCTTTAACACCATCGTGCAGCCACTGGCGCCATGTTTGCTCGAAATTACCCCACTGTGTTCGCCAGGTCTGCCGAACCTGTCGATACCCATTAACTGAAACACCCGCGAGTATCGCTAAACACTCCACCGCACTCTTGGTATTATACATGGGACGTATTAGAGGCTGAACCACGCTAATTGCCCCATCATAGGCGGCCATTAAGTCCCCCCAAGATTCCAATGGATGCGACAGCGGCAATACCCACTGACTGTGTTCACTGGTTTCATTCGCTAAGCCGGTGATATGAACACGCTGTTTAGCTTTTTTCATAGCAGACTCAAACCCCACGGTCTGAGGCACAGTGTATAGTGGATTTCCTCCCACAAGAATCAAAGTTTCAACAGCCCCAGTATTCAATCGCTCCACAACGCGTTGTATTTGGTCCCGAGACGTATCCTGATTCATTTCGATTTTAGAGAAGTTTCGTGCTCGAACTGAGTATGCCTTGGATCGCAATGATTGGTTAACACTGTGTGCCAACCCATGCAATGGGGCTGGCAACGCTTCCCCGACCATGATTATAGATTGATTCCGATTTTGACGAATGTCCTCAACAATAGCCGCCACAGACTCTGAAACGCCCGCAATATGCCGCTCCGCCTGATTGGCCGCCATTTTAATGGATGATTGATACACGGATGGGATTACTACCAAGCGGGTTTGAATTAACTCCCACACTAGCCGGTAAAAAAACAAGCCGGCAGTTGTTGTTTTAATAGCAAAGCGATGATCTGCTTTAGCTCCCGTAATTGACCGTCCAGACTCAATCATATACAGCCGATTCATGGGCGAATCGGGGGATCGCTTGGACGCGAACTCCCGACTGTACCGCACCGACTGAGGATCAACGCCTAGAAAGTCTGATTCAAAAGACACAATTACATTTGCATTATTTAGGGTATACACCGGCGTAACATGCCGACGTGTAGCCTGATACAGACCCTCGCGTTGGTTATCTGCTGCCAGCGCTTCGTATGTGGCAATCATGGCTTGGGGGAATCGTTTTTGAATGCGCTGGATTAATCGAAAAACCGTTGGAGAGGCCTGTTGCTCAGCGACAATAACCAATCCCTTACCGTTTGTTTTTTTCAAAACCGGAATCCATTCTTGGTAAGCCGTCTCAAATTCAGACCATGTGCTGGCACCACCCTCGTGTTGCGGTGCCATTAATCGGTCAGGGTCATACACGTCTAAAATAGTGGCCTGCTGCTGCATCGACAATGCGCCTAGGCTTCCCGAATGCAATGGATTTCCTTCTAATTTAGTTGGACGCCCAGAATGCGTGGCTGCCAAGACACCCGTGACGTGCTCACCCAGGCTCAAGCTACTCGCGTAGTAAGTTGCCTTACCCGGCAAAACGTGCTCTGGACGTTTGGCATAGGGGCGAATGGTTTGTACCGGCTTTCGAATAGCGGTACATCCGGTCAATCCAGCCAAGGCCATGGAGGCCCCCATAATTTTCAAAAAATGCCGGCGACTCACTGGGTCTGTAAATTCATCAGCTCCCGGTTTAAATTCATCGTTTCGCATTATGCTATTATCTGATGTCATCGTTTCTCCTTCTAGCGGTGGCATACACTACAATCCTGCTTTGGATTGAGATGATATGTGGCCACCAATTCTTTACCCAAAACTTCTTGATTTTCCGCTTTCCAATCCATATTGGTAATTTCAGATTTTGGCCGAACGTATTTTTCAGGATTTCGATGACAATCTAAACACCAGCCCATGCTGAGTGGTTCGGATTGGCGGACAACGGCTTGTTGGTGAATATTCCCATGACAGGTCGCACAGCCCATGCCGGATTTCACGTGACGGCTGTGATCAAAGTAGGCGTAATCGGCTAGATGATGAACCTTAACCCATTCAATTGGAACGTTATCCGCAACGCTTTTGCGAATTTTCATAATCTCTGGGGAATCCTTTTTAATCATTGAGTGACAGTTTAAGCATGTTTCGGCAGCTGGCAGTACGAGTCGTTCGCCTTGATCTACATTCCCGTGGCAATACCGACAATCAATCCCCAACTCACCCGCATGCAAAGCATGACTGTAATTAATGGGCTGTTTGGGCTCATAGCCAATGTTTAAATTCTCTGGGCTAAACCAGTATGCAAATATAAAGACGAGGATAAATACTTTTGCACCTACAACTGTAAGAACAATAAGTGGTAATTTGTTGGTCCATTTTGGGAATAAACTAGAAATGACAATGCTCCTTATTTAAAAATAAACTTAATTACTTAATTGATTGAAATTATAACACTAGTTTGAGTCTTTCTAAAAGAACAGGTTTTTTTCTATGGGTATTCGCTTGAAAATATGGTATTCTATTTTTTCTGGTCCTTTTTGCTTTTGCAACTGATTGAAGCAAAATTGACCACGCGGAGAGTTGGCAGAGCGGTCGAATGCGACGGTCTTGAAAACCGTTGTGCCGAAAGGCACCGGGGGTTCGAATCCCTCACTCTCTGCCAGAGGCGACAAAGTCTGGAACAAATCTGATACACTAGTATCTATGAACGAAGTGAATTGTCCGCACTGTAACAAAGCTTTCAAAATTGACGCGTCCGGCTTTGCGGATATTTTGAAACAGGTGCGTGATCGAGAGTTTGAAAAAGAAGTGCACGAGCGTCTTGAGTTTTTAGAAAAAGACAAAGAAAATGCTATCAAACTTGCCAAAATAAACGCTGAACATACCCTGCAGACTGAGTTGAGCAAAAAGGACGCTGAGTTAATTGCATTTAAATCTCAAACCGATGTGCTTACCGGCGAACTTAAAGCAAAAAATACTGCCACAGTTGCAGGCCTAAAAGCAACGATTGAGTCTGCTGAAATGGAAAAGAAACTGGCGGTTACCAACGCCGTTACTACACTTGAAAAAGAACGCGATGCTTTAACCGGTACGCTCAAAAACAAAGATACTGAAACCCAATTACTGGCGACATCTATTAAGGAAAAATTTGCGGCTGAGCTTAAAACTAAAGACGATATTATTAAACTTAAAGATGAAGAAATTGCACTGCGTAAAGACATGAAACTTAGACTATCGACTAAACGTATTGGGGAGACACTCGAGCAGCATTGTGAAACAGAATTTAATCGGCTGCGTGCCACCGGTTTTCAAAATGCGTATTTTGAGAAAGACAATAACGCTAAGACAGGCAGTAAAGGGGATTATATTTATCGAGAACTTGACGATTCAGGCAATGAAGTTATCTCTATAATGTTTGAAATGAAAAACGAAGGCGATGAAACAGCTACCAAAAAAAAGAACGAGGATTTTTTCCGTGAATTGGATAAAGACCGTACTGAGAAAAACTGCGAATATGCCGTTCTTGTGTCTTTGCTTGAATCTGAAAGCGACTTGTATAACAATGGCATTGTTGATGTGTCGCATAAATACCCTTTAATGTACGTCGTTCGACCCCAATTTTTTATTCCAATTATTACGTTATTACGGAATGCCGCAATGAAATCACTCAAACACAAAGCCGAGCTTGATTTAATGCGCAATCAAACAATTGACATTACCAACTTTGAAGACAATGTGAATGAATTCAAAAAAGGCTTTGCAAAAAACTACGAACTTGCAAGTCGTAAATTTCATAAAGCAATTGATGAAATAGACAAAACAATTGACCATCTTCAAAAAACTAAAGAAGCACTTCTGTCCTCTGAAAACAACCTTCGCCTTGCCAATAATAAAGCCGATGACTTAACCATTAAAAAATTAACACGTGGCAACCCAACAATGCGTGAAAAATTTGCAACTAACGGTCCGAACGATCCCTCTAACTGATGCGATAAGTCAATTTACCCTTTCCCTACGCCTCGTCTGGCAATGATTCAACAAACTCCCAGGCATGAATCGGGTCTGGATACGACGCCCATGCCTCCGGGCCTGCACAAAACTCCGCATCCGATAGCACACAGGCATCCAGCCGTTGACGAATGCCCACTTTATCCATGCCTGTTCCAATTAAAACAATCTCCTGACGCCGATCCCCATACGGCTCGGTCCAATGCGTCTTAATACTCTCAATGGTTTCGGGGTCATCCATATCCCATTCATTCTTGGGAACGGCCGCCCACCATTTTCCAGCTGGAGACAACTCCGCTAAACGACCAGCCACATTAATCTGCCCCACAAAATCCATCCGAGAGGCTAACCAAAAATACCCCTTAACGCGATACACACCCTCCAAGTTTGATTGAACAAAATCCAAAAACCGTTGCGGATGAAATGGCCATTTTGACGCATACGTTAAACTAGAAATATTGTACTCTTCTGCTTCTGGAATATGCTCGCCTCGCATCTCTTTTAGCCAGCCAGGGGATTGAGATGCCTGATCAAAATCAAAGCATCCTGTGTTTAATACTTCAGAAATGTTAACATCCGAATAATTAGTCGGAATGCACTTGGCCTCCGGGTTTAAAGCCGCAATAACTCCGTGTATCTTTTTTAAATCCTCCGAACTCACCACACGACTCTTGTTTAATAAAATAATATTGGCAAACTCAATTTGATCAACTAGCAAATCAACAATACTGCGCTCATCGTCATCGCCCAAGGACTCGCCACGATCCTTTAATGATTCCAAGGAGTCCAAATTATCAAAAAAGTGTACCGCGTCCACCACCGTAACCATCGTGTCCAACGTTGCAAAATCCGATAACGACGACCCGTCTTCATCTTCAAATGTAAAGGTTTCCGCAACCGGCAATGGCTCACTAATCCCCGTGGATTCAATCACCAAATAGTCAAATCGCCCCGATTTTGCCAACCGCTGGACCTCAATCAATAAATCCTCACGCAACGTGCAACAAATACAGCCATTGGACATCTCAACTAATTTTTCTTCTGTGCGACTCAAACTCGCTTCGCCATTTTGAATGAACTGAGCATCAATATTAACCTCCGACATATCATTCACAATGACCGCAACTTTCAAATTATCCCGATTGTTTAAAATTCGATTTAACAACGTTGTTTTCCCAGCACCCAAAAATCCAGATAATACCGTCACTGGTAACTTTTTATTCATTATTCTATTCCTTGCTATTGCCTCAACACTAAAAAACTAGAAAAAACCGCTGCTGTTATTCCCTGCTTATACTCAACAGTTTACATAAATCAACTCTATATTGCAACAAAGTTGCGTTAGAAGCCATGCTAAGTTTGTGCTATTTAAATAATTTGATTACTATTATATTAATAGTATCAAAAAATAAAATTATGGAGCGCTACTTATGACACAATCAAACCAATCAAAACCCCCGCAAAAACCATCCCGCGAGGAAGCTGAAAAAGCCGTTGAAATTTTAATTCGATATGCTGGTGACGACCCAACTCGTGAGGGACTCATTGAAACACCCAAGCGCGTTCTCAATGCCTACCATGAGTTTTTCTCGGGCTACACCAAAGATGCGGAGTCAGTCCTTAGAAAGACCTTTGAAGAAGTTGAAGACTACGACGAAATGGTGATTGTTAAAAATATTGACATGGAGTCGCATTGCGAGCATCACATGGTCCCTATTATTGGGCAAGCCCATGTGGCGTATATCCCCAACAATCGTGTTGTTGGCATTAGCAAATTAGCGCGTGTGGTGGATATTTATGCCAAACGTTTGCAAACGCAAGAAACCATGACTGCATTGATCGCCAATACTATTCAAACAGTTTTAGAGCCCAAAGGCGTAGCCGTTGTCATTGACGCAACCCATCAGTGCATGTCAACCCGTGGCGTTCAAAAGCGAAACAGCTCAACCGTAACCAGCCGTATGCTAGGCCTGTTCCGGTCTGATTCACGCACCCGTGCTGAATTCATGCAATTAATTAAGTAACCCCCTTGCCAACCCCCACGGCACCCTTAATTTTAGGCTCTGAATCGCCCTACCGAGCGGCTGTTTTAGCTACCACCGGCTTGCCGTTTACCCAAGCGGCGGCGGCTATTGATGAGGCTGCCCATAAACACAGCCTGCACACGCAAAGTCCCGAGGCTTTAGCGTTAGGTTTGGCCCATGCCAAAGGCGCCGCGGTCTCCGCATTGCATCCTGAAGCGATTGTAATTGCCGCGGATCAAGTGTGTGCCTTTGAAAACCAATTACTATCCAAACCCATGACGGCCGATGTGGCCATTCAGCAACTGACCCAATTGGCCAATCGATCCCATCAACTGATTAATGGCGTGGTCTTGTATCAGCATGGCAAAGGCCTATGGGGAACCACACACACCTGCACCCTGCATATGCGTGCGCTAACCGATGCTGAAATTGCGCATTATGTGCACTGCGATGAACCCTATTTTAGCTGTGGGGCTTACAAATTTGAATCCCTGGGTATCCACTTATTTTCTGAGGTTGAGGGTACCAGCGATGCCATTCAAGGGCTCCCATTACTACCCCTATTATCAGCCATGCGCGCGCATGAACTGTATACACTATGACGCGGGTTTCGAACCGGTCTTAATCATTCCCTCTATTGAATACCCGTTGCGCGTCAATACGGCTATAGCTGCTTGCATACTGCTCTTGGATATAGTTGGCGTTCGCGCCAACACCCAGGCATACTGCTGCTTAGCATCCCCAACGACAGCCACCGAATAGTCCGCATCAATGGCTAGTACCCAATACGCCCCCCATATGGGACGAATCCCCAAAATGCGAAAAAAACTCACTTCCAATTTGCCCGGTTGATTGGGGTCTGGCTGCCGGGCAATGCCCCGAGCCGTTTTACGCTTACCGTTAGCCGTCTCGCACTGATTTTCAACCGATAACCGCCCGGAATCTAGACGCTGATACCGCGCCACGGCCGCCTGAACACACGCTTTTTGAAACCGATTGGGCATCCGGGCGACTTCATACCATGTGCCCTGGTATCGGTTCAAGTCCAGCTCAAGCACCGGTATTGGCAAGGCTGTCACTAACGCACTGACTGTCATACCAATTGCCACTAATACAATTCGAATACTCACGTCAGTTATCTTACCGGAATTGTAGCATCAATAAAACCCAAAACCTGAAAACCCAAAACCTGCTACACTAACTAAATTATGAATAATCAGTATTGCGAGTATTTACCCCCGGACGCGTTTCATCGTATTGCGCCCACTCCTGTAAAAAATCCGGAGGTTGTTCTCTTTAATTCAGCATTGGCCGATCAACTGGGGCTTGGCCACTGGGAACAACGGCCCGATATACTCAGTGGCAACACGGTCCCCGAGGGAGCCACCCCGATTGCCTTGGGCTATGCCGGGCACCAATTTGGGCATTGGGTTCCCCAATTGGGCGATGGCCGAGCCGTCCTGTTGGGCCACGTACAGCATCAAAACGGACACTGGGTTGATATTCAGCTTAAAGGTTCGGGTCGAACACGGTACTCGCGTCAAGGCGATGGCCGTTGTCCCCTGGGTGCAGCGTTACGCGAATACATTATTAGCGAAGCCCTACATGCCCGAAACATTCCCACCACTCGGACCTTGGCCGTTGTGCGTACGGGAGAAACCGTTTATCGAGATACGCCGCAACCTGGGGGCATTGTGGTTCGGGTTGCCCGTAGCCATATTCGCGTGGGGTCCTTTGAATACTGGGCCACCCATTGGCCGGATACGTTTGAGTCTATTGCCCATGGCGCTATCCGTCACCTTGTGCCAGACTGTGCCGATTCGGACACCCCATTTATTGACTTTTTTAATCATGTATGTGGGCAACAAGGGGCCCTAATTGCCCAATGGATGGCGGCTGGCTTTGTGCACGGGGTGATGAACACGGACAACATGAGCCTATCCGGCGAAACGATTGACTTTGGGCCCTGTGCCTTTCGTGACACCGACTACCCCGGACCGGTATTTAGCCGCATTGACCAGTATGGTCGCTATGCGTATGACCAACAATACCGGATTGGGGAGTGGAACCTGACCCAATTGGGGCATCGGCTATGCGATGCAACCCCAAATCTTGACCGAAACACCTTGCTTCGTACAGGCCTAACCCACTACCATGCCAACTACGACCGCATGACACACCACTGGGCGGATCACCCCCCAGTCGAACACCCCCGCAATCACTGGGTCGAGGCCGCAATTAATCAAGCGGTTGAACACGATAACTGGGCATTTTTGCATGCTCTAAATGTCCAGCTAAGCACCCCCAATACCCACAATCAAAACTTTGAAAAACAGGCCCAATCAATACCTGAAATTGACGACTATTACACCGTATGCGGCACATAAATAATTGCTTTTTTAAATAGTCATTGATCGTATCCAGTGGTATGATAGGCATCATGACACAATCCCACATTCAGCCACTCAGCCCCCCGAGTATTGAGCACTTGATCTACGTTATTCGAGATCAAAAAGTCATGCTCGATCGAGACCTTTCCAATTTGTACGGCGTTACCAATAAACGGCTCAGCGAACAGATTCGACGCAACCGAAATAAATTCCCCCATGACTTTATGTTTGAGCTTGACCCCAGCGAAGTTGCAGCCGTGCAGGCGCACCATGCGGCCGCAAATATATCGACAAAGTCGCGGCATGCCCCACGAGCGTTTACTGAGCACGGTGTGCTCATGATTGCCAATGTGCTCAATAGTGAGCGTGCCAATCAAATGAGCATCCAAATTGTACGCGCCTTTACCCAGTTGCGAAAACTAATTGCCGATCACGCCGATATTATGGACAAGTTGCACACCATTGATCAAAAACTGATGGACAACGACGCATTCAAAACCAGCGTATACCAGGACATCAAACACCTTTACGATGCTGTGTGGCATTTATTTGAACGCGACACCGCTACAAAACACAAAGAGTTTGGTTTTCGGGCAGAGAAGTAGCTATTTTTTTATTTTTTCACTATAATAAATTAAGCTATCTTATTATTTAAAAAACAAAAAAAATAGATCTTGAGGAGAGAAAAAGAAATGCAGAATATCCAACCACCTATGCAACCCGGCTATCCAATGTCCCCTGCAACACAAAAACAGGCGCAGTCAGAGACTAATTTACAAGAATTTAAGACAAAACTAAATGATTTAAAACTAAATGATTTAATTAGCCCTAATAAGTTTAATAGCCCTAATAATTTTAATAAGAACAAGATGGTAACCAATAATGAGTATTTAGTTAACGAGCTATCCGACATTTATTTTAGGCATTGCAACACTGATAACAAGCCTTTAAATGAACAACTAAGTACTCTGATAGATAACTGGATTCACGACAACTCTATCCAAAGCACAAGAATTGGAACCGGCGAGGCTATTACACATTTACTCCAAAAAAAATACACTGAGAAACAAAACGATAAAAGTCAATGGGAGGCAAAAAAAGCGACTGCCAAAGCGACTGCCGCAACCCAAGCGACTGCCAAAGCGACTGCCGCACCCCAAGCGACTGCCGCACCCCCTAAACTCCCTACCCCTAAAAAACCAGCACCCACTAAACCAGCAGCACAACGCACACTCAAATTGAGTGATATGCATGACTTACTGGAAGCAATATATCGGTCTGAAGTTTCGAAATCCCAAAAAGAACTGAACGAAGAATCGTTTGTTGATTGCGATACTTTCTTAAAAGCTGATTGTGAAGCATTGAAAAATAAAAGCGGACAACTATTGCCTAAACCTGTTCTTGACGCTATCCTTACGTATTGTTGTTTCAACAATAATGGTCTAAAACCGGACGCATTAATTAGCGTTTTGAAGCATTTACATACTAAATTTAACGATATTACCTCTACAGATAATAAATTATCAATGTATCAGCATGAATTAATTCGGGTTCTTAAAGAAATAGATAATATTTCTACACCACAAAAGCCCAAAAAAGGTGAACAAAAAGAAACTAAATCAACGAACTCTGTCGAGGCGGCGATCCTTATTTTTTACAGCTTACTTCCTGAAAATGGCGGTATGGACGTAACCCTTACGGTCTTACTCGATTATCTTGGCAAACAAAAGCTTCCCACTAATATGGATACTGCAAAGCGTATCCACTCTCAGACTTAGAAACACCCATCACCTTTACAATTTATCGCGAACCCGTCATAATTTAAATTGTGAATCCCTCTTCTTTCCGTGAAGCGTTAGTCCGCTGGTTACTTCGAATTGCCTCTGGCTACTTGCTTTGGTTTGGCATTGCCTTGTACTTAAACTTTATGTCCGAGGTCAGCGGTGGGCTTATCCACAACGCAGACATTGTCAAAGCCATTGGTTTAGGCTTGATTTTTAGCACTCCTTTGTTTATTGCTACCTTCCCCAGTCGCACGCTGTACCATCGATTCATAACCTCAACTTTAATCGTTATGACTGTTTTTTTCTTTTTATTCACGCTAGCAAAACCCGTTATGCCGTACTATGTTGGGACCGTTAGCTATACGTTAGGAATCCTTTATTTGTTAAAGATAAAATCTGCGGGACAAAAAAACTACACTGCGTCGTAACGTGCTCATTACCTGTCGCTAAATGATTCCAGTTGGTCATTGCGACTCTCATGGCTATTAGAAATAGATTTTGTTGCTTTTGCGCCCATGTCTTTTATTTTCTCGACCTGTCTAATCAGGTTTCCGTTACCTGTAGCCAACTTTTTAACCGTGTTGTCATACGTTCCCATTGCGGTTGTCAGCTGCTTGCCAAGCTTCTTTAAATCCTCATGCAACAAGACAAATTTATCATACAGCGCTCCGCCCTGCCGGGCAATTTCCAGCGAGTGTCTATTTTGACGATCTTGTTTCCATATATTGGCGATAATTTGTAGGGTTGCTAGCAGTGTTGAGGGGCTTACCATCATGACATTTTTATGTAAGGCATTTAAAAATAGTGACGGGTCGTATTGCAAAGCCAAGCCGAATGCCGGCTCAATGGGCATAAACATTAGTACAAAATCGGGACTATTGAGTGTATCTAAATTTTGATACTGTTTGCCACTTAACTGCTTAATGTGCGTTTGTATAGACGCGACATGGTGCTTAAGCGCCCGTTCTTTTTCAGATTCATCCTCTGCAGAAAAATAGCGTTCATACGCAGTCAATGAAACCTTTGAATCTATAATAAGGTGTTTCTTTTCTGGCAAGTTTAAAATAACATCTGGATGTTGCCGTTTTCCATCGTCGGTATGAAACGATTCCTGTGTAACAAACTCTTCCCCTTTTCGAAGCCCTGATTTTTCAAGAATGGTTTCTAATAGCAATTCACCCCAATTACCCTGAGCTTTAGACCCCCCTTTTAATGCAGTGGTTAGGTTTTTTGCTTCTTTTGCCATTGTTTGATTTAATTGAAACAGCTGGTTTATTTCACCTTTTAGTGACGCTCGTTCGTAGGATTCTTGGGTGTAGGTTTCTTCAACTTTTTTCTTAAATTCTGTTAGTTTTTCATTAAACGGCTTTAGAACTCCCTCCAAGTTTTCTTGATTTTGCTTGGTAAACCTTGTGGTCTTCTCATCCAATATTTTATTTGCTAAATTTTCAAACTGGGTGGTGAATTGCGTTTGCATGTGTTCACGCTCATGGGTTTGCGTCTTCAATTTTTCTTCTAAATTTTTATAATTTGCGTTTGCTTCAGACAGCTGAGCTTGCAATTCGAATGCTGTTTGCCGTACATGGGCTAACGCTTGTTTGCTTTCGGCTAAATTGTTATTCGATAACCGATTCGTTGTTTTCAGTTCTGTAACCTCTATATTTAGCGATTCTAGCCTTTCGCGATGGGCTTGATTATCCGAGTTTTTTGATTGATTAACATGGGCCTTTACGCGCCACCCCACCACGAGCCCGATAAGCAATCCAAGCATTAAACAACCACTACTGCTCCACTGAATCATTGAATGGACATACTCCTTTTCCTATGGCATTAAACAATCCAGTATAGGTCTTGTCTGCTCACTGTATTGTCTTTACCTAAACAAGTGTAGCACACTATTATCGTTATTAATTAAGAAAAACCGAACGGACTTGACTAAAAAGCCAATATTATAGTATAATAAAGATTAAATAGTAGCTTTAAATAACACTGTGGAACTAAACGCCTATTCTAATTATTCGTCTAGGAAAAATAGTGAGCAAACAGGTCTATTATAAGCATTCGTGGGCTAGCTAATTGCAAAGAGGCAATTGAGGACAAATAAATATGACTGGAAAACAGAGGCACTTTAATGAATTTTATTGATTTTGGTTTAGACGCAGCAATTATTAAAGCGGTTACTGCCCAAGGATACACAGAACCTACCCCTATTCAAGCAAAAGCAATCCCCCCGATTCTAGCCGGCCATGACGTTATGGGGGCTGCCCAAACAGGTACCGGAAAGACGGCTGGCTTTATGCTGCCTATTTTGCACCGACTATCCCTGTCAAGCTTCTCTCAAAAAAAACAAGCCCGCGCCCTTGTATTAACCCCAACACGAGAACTTGCAGCGCAAGTATCAGCGAACGCTGTATCGTATAGTAAGCATTTAGGGTTGCGCATCGCGGCTGTCTTTGGTGGCGTGAATATTAACCCCCAAAAAAAGAAACTGGCGAATGGCATTGATGTATTAATTGCAACACCTGGACGCCTGTTGGATTTGTGTCAGCAACAGGCGGTGGGGTTTAGCCACCTGGAAGTATTAGTATTGGATGAAGCCGATCGCATGTTGGATATGGGCTTTATCAAAGACATTCGAAAAATAGAAGCCTTATTGCCTAAACACCGTCAGACGCTTATGTTTTCGGCGACATTTTCAGATGACATACGAAAGCTGTCTCAAGGCATAATAAAAGAGCCGGTTGAAATTTCAGTAACACCTCGAAACTCAACTGTTCAAGCGATTGAGCAGTGTGTGTATCCCGTTGATAAAAAAAGAAAACCTGAGATGCTTAAGTATCTTATTAATACGCATAATTGGAAGCAAGCCTTGGTATTTTGTCGGACAAAACATGGGGCTAATAAATTAACGCGTTATTTAGAGAAACACAATATTCACGCCATTGCTATTCATGGCAACAAGAGTCAAGGCGCACGAACAAACGCACTATCAGCGTTTAATCAAGGAAAAGCCACAATTTTGGTCGCCACTGATATTGCATCAAGGGGCATCGACATTAATCAGCTTCCACTGGTCGTTAATATTGATTTGCCAAATGTGCCCGAAGATTATGTGCACCGGATTGGCAGAACTGGACGTGCAGGCACTTCTGGGAACGCAATCTCACTGGTATGCGCCGACGAATTTGAGCTTCTTGTGGCTATCGAACGGTGTATTAAGCAGGTGATTCCCCGACAGGTCATTGATAAATTTATTCCAGACACTGAGCTGGCACCGTCTAGTTTAACCACAAAAATCGCATTTAAGAAAAAGAAAAAAGCCAAAAACTTTAATAAAGCAGTTAGTCAAAAACGTGCTGTTAAGAAGCAATACTTCAAGAAAAAATAAAGCCCCCCTGCAAGGCCTGCCAAGAGTCTATTACCCGCGGATAGCTTGATTTCAAATTCAGCATTACTGACTATTACTAAAATGACTATTCCTAAATTCTGACTATTCTTAAATTCTGATTCTTTAAATTGCCATTACCCCCCCTACCCGAACAGAAAAACCAGCCGGTTTCTGAGCCTCTCATGAAAAAGATTCAACCGTGTTGGTAGATGATCGATGGGTCCCTGAGTGATCTAATCAGGCCCCTGTGTGATCGCGACATCGATTGTATTGAAGTTTCAAATACCGCATTGAAACCAAAAATATCTGTTATGGGGTCATTTGAACTTGAGCCGGTGCTTGTTGAGCCGGTGCTTGTTGATTGGCATCCGTTACTGTGTTCATTTGAACTTGAGCCGGTGCTTGTTGATCCGGTGCTTGTTGATTGGCATCCGTTAATGGTTGGGCTGGTCCTATCGGTTGATATCGTCCTGCTTCTGATGCAGCCACATACACAGCTCCTCCAAGCACAACTAAGGCTACTGCTCCTACGGCTGTTCCTGTAACAGTAAAATATCCTACCAACGATGCACACAAAACCTCTCCTCCTTGTTTAACACTTAACTGAGCTCCTTTTGTGGTCATAATGCCCCAAACAGGAGGGGCTACTGCAAACACTGCTTGATTTAGAACATTAGTTCTGCTTGAGCTGCACATTGACCCCACACAGCAACAAAATTGCAAAACCACTAATGGACCACGAAGCTCTTCTGCACCACGCATTGCGAATACTACGCCTTCAGGTGGGACGTTAGCCCCACATGCATTAAGAGCATCAGCACCTACTGCTTGTGTACCAGCTGCAAGAGTGGGTACTACCATATAATAAACAACTCCAACACCTGCACAAGCAATTCCAACACCTGCACAAGCCATCGGCGCGAAACTAGCTGCAACTAGTAAAGGATCCATAGGTACCCCTCTATTACTAGATTCCGGTCTATT
>DJIL01000004.1:27089-28809 GCA_002433595.1 bacterium UBP8_UBA6595
ATTCCGGTCTATTACTAGATTCCGAATTAGCTCTTTCCGGAGTAGGTGATATCCAAGTAGGTACTGTCCAAGTAGGCAACATCCTATTCATAATTATTTCCTTATATTTTTGATTACAATAAAATTTTAAAGTAAACCCTATTACTAACCTTCGTCAACCCCCCACCAGCCACCCAATCAGGCATGAATGATGAAAAATAAATGTGGTTAGACGATTTTTAAAAAAAATAATGTATCAAAAAAATGTCACATATTTTTTAGAGAAAGCCTATGCAATGCCCCCAGTTAAGTCAAGAGAAAAATATTAAAACGTTGGGGTTTGATGATGAAGCATGAAGCCCCCCCCCCCCCCCCCCCTACAAGGGGGGGCGGAAACCAGTGCCAGTCCCAGGGGATTTAGGTGCCTATGGGGATCTAAAAAAAACAAAAACGGGCTGGGCATCGTCCGTGAGTTCCGATGGTCTCTAGCCAGTGAAATCCGATGGCTGGGTAAATTTTTTGCCGCTTCAACGAATCAAGTATTGATGATGCGGCTGGCTTAATTTATTGCGTTATCTGACGGGATACACCATAATATTTGGTATACTATGAATCAAAAAAACCCATGTCTGAGCATTAGAAAAACGGTTGGGATTTCAGATGAATAATTGTCGACTTTACAATCCTGCTGATTTTGAGGCAGTACGGAAAAGCATTTTAGGGGAAGCCCAATGACAGACAATCAAAAAAACAACTTGAGTATGAACCATTTAAAAACCATGTAGGAGGAAATAAGCATGCACGAAAAAAAAGAGCACTTAAACTTGACCGCATTAGGCAATGCTATTTCCACATTTAAAGATGCCTTAAATGAGTATCGTAAAGATGAGTTAAATACCTACGTCAGAGACTCCGTGATCCAACGGTTTGAATATTGTTATGATTTATCGAAGAAAATGCTCATTCGGCATTTAAAAACCATGGGTGAAAGTGACCTGGATACCCAGTCATTAGCAGATATTATACGATTGGGCGCTAAAAAGGGGGTGTTGTTACACAGTTGGGATGTATGGAGTATCTATAAAGATAATCGAAATGCGACATCGCATGGCTATAATGAAACCGTCGCCATCAAGATTGTATCTCAACTGGATGGGTTTTCAAAAGAATTGGATTATTTTTTGGAAAAACTACACCGATATCATGACCATTGATGTTGACATTACACCTGAGCACTATCAGATAATTAATGATATTTTGACTCAGCATTTACCCACTACCTGCACGGTGTGGGCATTTGGTTCCCGGGTCAAACATACCGCCAAGCGTCATCCCATTAATGGATATCGTCTTTATAATGAAAAAGATATTAAAGCTTTAATGAGAAAAATACAAAAAGGGGAATCCCTCGATGGATAAGCTTGTTATTTATCAAACTAAAGACAGCAAAACGGAAATAGAGGTTTCGTTTGATCAGGATACCGTTTGGCTAACTCAGCAACAAATTTCAGAGTTGTTTTCTACAAGTCGTGAAAATATTACGATGCACCTTAAAAAAATCTTTCAACAAGAAGCGTTAGCTGAAAATTCAGTATGTAAGGATTTCTTACGAACTGCCAAAGATGGGAAAAAATATAAAACAAAACATTACAATTTGGATGCTATTATTAGCGTTGGCTAACGAGTAAATACCAAACTTGGTACTCAATTCCGCCAGTGGGCCACCCAACGATTAAACGAT
>DJIL01000040.1 GCA_002433595.1 bacterium UBP8_UBA6595
CAGCTTGATTTTTGTCAGAATCCTGTTCCCAAAGCCTACACGTAGTATTAGTAGTTTCTGGAAAATGATAGGGAGGACAAAATACCATAGGATGTCCTGTACCCACGTCTGAAAGAAATTCCAACAAGGTGTATTGACAATGCTCGCTCGTAAAGCCCTTCGGGTCCGGGTCAATGCCTGCGTTTTGCAGTGATTTAGCTAGGTCCGGGTCCGGACCCTCTTGATGTATAGCCTTGACTAATTGATCAGTTGCCTCGAATCCGCTAGGTGTCGCTACTAGATACCCCGCTTTACTTAAATTTAAAAGTTTGGAATATTGATCAGGTCTGATACTGTTGGTAGGAACTAAGGGGCCTGCAGAATAACCGTCAATGCAACGATCAAAAGAGGCTATATAATTCACGTAAAGAACAATAGCTGCAACAGTATACTGACCGATAGTCTGTCTAGATGGACATGTAAGTTGTGGTTCTCGTGCGGGCGGTATTGGGCGCTCTTGTGGGTGCACAGGGATGTATTCTTGTCTTAATCCTGATCCTGGTATTCTCATATTGACTCCTGTCTATCTTTTTTACTACTTAAACACTATAACTATAATAAAAAAACTATAATAAAAAAAATTAGCTTGTATTGTCGATTAATTAGGTTTAAACGGATACCGTATCATTTTCCTCAGTGTCAGCCCCAATCAGCGCAATCGCGGTGACCTTGTCTTTGGCATCCAACTTAATAATCCGAACGCCTTGCGCTTCGCGCTTCTGCGTTGAAATAGATTTAATTAACTGCCGACACATCGTACCTTTTTCAGTGACAATCAAGCACTCGTCATCTTTGCTGGTAATAAACGCATCCACCACACGGTCATCGCTGAGAGAGACTCGAAATTTAATGGACCGAACGCCCACACCACCCCGTGTTTGGGTTCTAAAATGCGAAATAAGGACCGTTTTGCCATAGCCGTATCGTGTCATAATGAGCACATAACTTTTTTCTTCTTCAGGGTTAATAATCCCAATTGCCACAACAGTATCCTTGGGCTTTAAGTTAAGCCCTTTAACGCCTCGCGAAGACCGCCCCGTTTCGCGGACTTGAGATTCATTAAATCGAATGGACATGCCCATAACAGTTATCAACAAGATATCTTGCTGGCCATCCGTTCGACGAACCCATTTTAGGGTGTCCCCATCATCCAATCGAATGGCTGCAATGGCCCGATTCTTAAAGTGAATAAACGCTTTAATTGCTGTTTTCTTCACAATGCCTTTTTGAGTCACCATCACTAAGCTGTCGGCAGTATTGAAATCTGCAACATGAATAATAGCTGTCAACACCTCCCCCGTGTTGAGGGCTAGAAAATGGGCCGCACTAACGCCTTTGGCTTGTCGGGAGGCTTCTGGAATTTCATAGGCTTTAATCTTAAAGACCCGCCCCTCACTCGAGAAACATAAGACGAAATCATGCGTATTGACAACCAAGATATGCTCAATCATATCTTCATCTCGAACTTTAATGCCCCCAACCCCACGTCCCCCACGCAATTGAGTTCGGAACAAGTCTAAGGGCATCCGCTTTAAAAAGCCTTTTTTGGTGACCAAAACCACGACATCTTCTTGTGGAATCAAATCCTCAATGTTAACGTCCTGAATTGCATCACCGATCACAGTACGTCGCACATCGTTGTACTTAACACGCAGGTCTTGGTTTTCGTCTTTGATAATACTGCAGACTCGGGATTCGTTAGCTAAAATATCTTCCAAATCTGTAATAGTTAGAATTAACGCCTGGTATTCATCCTCAAGCTTACTACGCTCAAGTCCAGTTAACTTTTGTAAGCGCATATCTAAAATAGCTTGGGCTTGAATTTCGCTTAACCCAAAGGACTCAATAAGGCCGGATCGGGCCGCTTGGGTCGTGTCGGATTGCTTAATCAACGCAATGATAGCATCGATGCTGTCCAAGGCAATGCGCAATCCTTCTAAAATATGCATGCGAGCGGTCGCTTTCTTAAGGTCAAATTCGGCACGGCGAACAATAATCTCTTTGCGATGATCAATGTAATGGCTCAATACTGACTTTAAATTCAACGTTTGTGGCGTTCCATTGACAATGGCTACCATGTTGACACCAAAGCTGTTTTGCAAAGCGGTATGCTTATACAATTGATTTAAGACAACCTCTGGCTGAGCATCGCGTTTTAACTCAATGTAAATACGCATACCATTTCGGTCTGATTCATCCCGAAGGTCAGAAATATCGGGTATCTTTTTGTCGTTAACTAATTCTGCAATTTTAATAATTAAATTGGCTTTATTCACCATATAGGGAAGTTCAGTCACAATAATAGCGGTTTTGTTTTTCTTTTTAGATTCTTCAAAATGAACCTTGGCACGAATTTTTACACTGCCACGGCCTGTTTGGTAGGCACTGATAATCCCGTCGTTCCCACAAATAATGCCGCCCGTTGGAAAATCAGGACCGGTTATATGGGTCATAATACTGTCAATACTACACTCAGGGTTGTTAATAATATGATCCACGCCATTTAATAATTCACCCAATTGATGCGGGGGTATATTGGTTGCCATACCCACGGCAATTCCCGATGTACCGTTTAATAGCAAGCCGGGCAATCGGGTGGGTAATACGGTTGGCTCTTCTAGGGACTCGTCAAAGTTTGGGGCAAAATCAACCGTTTCTTTTTCAATGTCTTTGATCATTTCCATGCTGATCTTGGACATGCGCGCTTCAGTATATCGCATAGCAGCCGCATTATCACCATCAATAGAGCCATAGTTCCCTTGTCCATCAATTAACAAATACCGCATAGAAAAGTCTTGGGCCATTCGAACAATGGAATCGTAGACAGCCGAATCTCCATGCGGATGGTACCGTCCCAAAACATCGCCCACAATACGCGCACACTTTTTATAGGCTTTATCAGATGTATAGCCCGCTTCATGCATGGCGTATAAAATTCGACGATGCACGGGTTTTAATCCGTCGCGAACATCGGGTAAGGCTCGCCCGACAATGACCGACATGGCATAGGCCAAATACGATGACTTCATTTCTTGATCAATAGGCATTAACTCAATGCCGGTAGGCTGTGTATTATCCATGCTTTATACTCCGATTAAACATCAATCCAACGCACAGTTTTTCCGTACTGCTCAATAAACGCACGCCTCGGCTCCACCTCACCACCCATTAACAATGCAAATATCTGATCAGCAGTTTCAGCATCATCAGAATTTACTTGAAGCAACGTGCGGCTGTCTGGGTCTAGCGTTGTATCCCATAGTTGATCGGGGTTCATCTCACCGAGCCCTTTATAACGCTGAATATTGACACGCTCACGACCAATTTCTTTCAAACAAGTCTCTAAGTCACTGTCTGAATAACAGTATCGTCGAACACTGCCTTTTTTAACCAAATACAGGGGCGGCTGAGCAATATACAAACAACCCGCTTCAACCAATGGACGCGCATAGCGAAAGAAAAAGGTTAACAACAGTGTTCGGATATGTGCACCGTCTACATCCGCATCGGTCATAATAATAATTTTGTGGTACCGCAACTTGGCTAAAACACTTTCAGCATCTAAGGGGTCTTCAGAGTCGCTGTTTTGTAAGCTTGAAATAGCTTCCGGGCCAATAGCTGTAATTAATGTACGGATTTCTTCGTTGGCCAGTATTTTATCTAAACGGGCTTTCTCAACATTTAAAACTTTACCCCGCAAAGGCAAAATAGCTTGGGAATTTCGATCACGGCCTTGCTTGGCAGAGCCACCGGCTGAATCCCCCTCAACTAAAAACAATTCGCATAAGCTCGGATCTTTTTCAGAACAATCGGCCAACTTGCCGGGTAACGTCGTGCTTTCTAAACTCGTTTTTCGGCGCACTAATTCTTGGGCTTTCCGAGAGGCTTCACGCACTTGCTGAGCTAAGAGCCCTTTAGCGACGATCGCCTTTCCAACTTTGGGTTGGGTTTCAATGTAATCAGAGAGGGCTTCGTCAATTAAAGAATCCACAATGCCTTTGACTTCAGAGTTGCCCAGTTTAGTCTTGGTTTGCCCCTCGAATTGCGGGTCTCGCAACTTGACACTAATAATTGCGGTTAACCCCTCACGTAAATCAGTCCCGGTTAACGGCTTGGTTTTGTCTTTAAGTAAATCGTATTTTTTTGCAAATGAATTGATGACACGTGTTAAAGCACTGCGAAACCCAGATAGATGCGTGCCCCCTTCTTTTGTTCGAATGTTATTCGCAAAAGAGACGACTGTTTCATCATAATAATCATCAATGTATTGAAATGAAACTTCAACTTCATACGCATCGCGATCGCACTTCATGTAAATGGGGGGTTCAAATAAGCGAATTTTTCCCTCGGTTAAACTTTCAACATACGCAACGATCCCCCCTTCATAGCAAAATGTATGCGTTATCGAGTCATCGGCATCGCGAGAATCAGTAAAAACAATCGTGACGCCACGGTTTAGAAATGCCAGCTCTTTTAAGCGGTGTTCGATAACCTCACGGGTAAATTCAATGTCGTCAAAAATACTAGCATCTGGTTTAAAGGCAATAACCGTTCCCGTGGGTTGCCCCGGTGCGTCGGATAGATCACCGGTTGAACATGCATACCCACGTTCATACCGTTGGTCATACCGTTGCTCATCCCGGTGAACCGTAACGGTCAACCAATCGGATAAGGCATTAACTACCGATACCCCCACACCATGCAATCCCCCAGACACTTTATACCCCTCGCCTTCAAATTTTCCGCCGGCATGCAAGGTGGTCATAACCACTTCTACTGCGGACATGTTTTTTTCTTTGTGCGTATCAATGGGTATCCCCCGCCCATTGTCTGAAACCGTAACAATATTGTCAGCACCAATGGTGACGTGGATATCAGTGCAGTATCCTGCCATAGCCTCGTCAATACTGTTGTCAACAACCTCAAAAATCAGGTGGTTTAGGCCGGACTTTCCGGTTGAGCCAATGTACATGCCCGGGCGCTTTCTAACCGCTTCCAGTCCTTCAAGGACTTTGATATGGGAAGCATCGTATTTCATTTCTTTATTGGTCGACATTTAGTATGTTTAACTTTACCATAGTTATGCATGATATGAAAATAGCCATACGGGAAAAATAGGGGCCTGTTTAGCACTTTATAGTCACAAGTTTACGCAAGCGGGGGCTTAACTCGGGAGTATCGAGTAACGCCGTTATAAACTATGAATGGATTGACTCAACGGCTGAAATAATACTGAGAAAAAGATTAGCATATACCCACCAATACCAATCAGCAGCAGCACGGGTAGCGTGGCAATCCATCGGTTGACCGTGTGCCGATGGCGCTCAACGAGGGACTGAATGATGCCCGCTAAATGGTGGTCTAGCTTGCCGGTGTCCTCACCGATGGCAAGGCGGTGCCGATGGTCTGAGTTTAGTGAAAATGCCGTGGCTATGGCATCGCTAACGCGCGTGTTGGCATCGAATAGAATACCGGCGTGGTGGATGCAAGTGTGAATGGGTACGCCTTGGGTTAACCGCATATGAATACCCGTTAATGCCGTGGCTGTTTGCCAATCACGATTGAGCCGCTGCCAGCCGCTGGTTAGGCGTGTCGATAGCCACGGCCAGGTGAGTGAAAGCCCTAATCCCAGGCTCAATAGACCGTCCCATTGATACGTGACAATAGCCGCTATAATTCGATAATAAAGGGTTAAAGCAGTAGGCTGCGGGCCTAGAGTAGATACGCTGGGTAGCACAACGGTATGCATCACACAGGCGTTAATGCCCAAGCCGAGCAATAATACACCCGGGTAAATCAATCGGCGCCCCAAGTGCTGTAACGTGTCAATGCTGTGGGTGATGTGCTGGTCAAGCTGTTTAAAATACCGCAAAGGATCGGCAATCGGAGCGTCAAGTACAGGAATGCCGGCAGGCATTGTTAAAGCCATATGCAGGGGGCGTCCTTGTGTCAATGCATGGGCAAGGGTAGCCAAGGGTTGGCCGGGGGTTAGCAATACCAGGCTCTGCTGCAAGCTAAACCCTTGCTGAAGGGCTCCATGTAAGGTGCGCAGGGATTGCTGGTAACGAATTAACCGGCGCAGCATGACGGTTAGGGCGTTGGGATTTCTATTGGGAGTTTGAAGAAATCAATGGCGGTTTGGGTCGTGGCGGAGGCAATTGTTTGGGGGGGGAGGGATTTTATTGCCGCTAGTTTGGAACAAATATCGGATACAAATGCGGGCTCATTGGACGCCCCTCGGTGCCCCAAGGGGGTTAAATAGGGGCAGTCGGTTTCAATCATTATGCGCGGTAAGGGCAGGTTTTGAATGACATAAGGGTCGTAGTTTGTGTAGGTTACAATGCCGGTAAAACTGAACCACGTAGCGGTATCTAGGAGGGCCTCAACTACCGACCACGGCGAGCTAAAGCAATGAATAACTTTGCGTACATTCGGGTATTCCAACAGGATAGGGACTAATTCAGCATCGGCATTTCGAGAATGAATAATAACAGGTAAATCATAGCGCTGGGCCAAGTCCAACTGAGCTCGAAAATAATCCGTTTGTAAGCCGGCTGACGGGTGGTTGTCTCGGTAAAAATCCAATCCGCATTCACCAATGGCATAAATGTCGTTGGTCTGTAGAATCGCTTCTAACTCAGATAATTGCTCATCATCGGAAACCGACGTGGGGTGAATGCCAGCGGTTGGCCAAATAAACCCAGGGTATTGATGACTGTGTTCAATGGCTTCTCGGGCCGATGCGGGGTCAATGGCCACGCTCATCATGCCGATTAAGCCGGCTGACTTTGCACGATTCACTAGCGTGTCTAAGGGTGTTTTGACACATAAATGGGGGTGGGCATGGGTGTCAAATAAGTACATTATCGGGCGAATTTGGACATGCCTTCGTAGTCATTGTAGTGACTGACAACATCCATGTTGACATTGCCTTTGTATAAGCCGCCCGGCTCAACATGCAGTTCATTGCCTGAAATATTGCCATACACACGCCCTGTTTTATTAACGGTTACGGTATGCAAGGCTTCAATATCCCCAATCACTTCCCCAGATACAATCACGCGGTGGGCATGGATAGTGGCTTTGACTGTGCTGTTTTCCGCGATGTACACATCATTTTTTACAAAGATTTCACCGTCAAAATACCCTTCAATTTGCACAGAATGCTCGCTGCGCAACACGCCTCTAATGTCAGTTTCAGGCCCTAAAATAGATTGAATAACACCCGATCGCTTTTTCATACCGTGACCTTACCATACGTTCGTCGCAGCTGCAAACAATTCTAGGTTTAAAAAGGGTTTCGGGTCAATCCGTTTTCGGTAGCGCCAGACTTCATAATGCAGGCTCGGAGCCGTGACAAGCCCCGTGGCCCCCACGTTGGCAATGACTTGGCCTTTTCTCACGCGGTCATTGGCTCGAACTTGCAGCTTGCTAGCATGGGCATAAATAGTTTTATAGCCGTAGCCATGCTCTAAAATAACACTCAGCCCCAATCCTTTAATGTAGCGAGCCGCAATCACGCGGCCGTTGGCAGTTGCTCGCACGGGGGTGCCTAGCCACGAGGGGATATCAACCCCATAATGAAACATGCGTTTGCCTAAAATGGGGTGGCTTCGAAATCCAAAGCTGGATTTAATATAGCCATGCACGGGCCATATTGAAGGTATTTGATCCAGTCGTTTTTGATAGTTTGAAAATTGTGCGTTTACATATACATATTGCTGAACCAATCGATCAATGTGGGTATTTAATACGCCGAGCTGCTGCTCTAAAGTTTGAATAGGGGGTGTGCCTTCGGGAACTTGTAAGTCTTGATTAAACGCACGAATTCGGTAGTTAATTTTTTTTTTGCTGTAGGATTGACGCCGATTGGGGAGCATGTTTTCTAAATTAGATTGCGTGTCTATAATTGAAGATACTGTGGATTGGAGCGTTTCTAACTGAAGCGAGAGGGTTTCAACTTGTTGTTCCTGACGCTCATACTTTACTTTTAAGGCATCATAGTTCTGAACCGACCGCCACTTTTGAACAACGCCAATCCCCAAGGCAATTAATAAAATGCTAAAAACTAAGGCCCCAATGCCTAGGCTGTAGCCCCAAAATTTGGATATAGACACTCGAACCGCACGAGACTGATTGGGACGAATTAGTGTGATTGAAAACTGATCATGCATGCGCAGTCTTGGCAAGCAGTATACCGGGCAATTGGACGAATCGAACGGTATTTAGTATACGTTTTTCAAGGCTGCTTCTACTCATTATCGTTTGTCCACTCATTGTTACTATAAAACTATACCATTATATAATAGCAATTGAGTACATTTTCTACTATACTAAAAATCACAATGAAACAAGAAATAAAAGAAGAAATAGCGTACTGGTCGTATGCCAATGGGCGTATTATTCCCAATGCTGAATGTGCCATTCACATTCAAAATGATGCCTTGGGCAGTATGCGTGGCATGCGAGTGTTTTCGACTTCTGTTGCGGTTGGCCCAGTGGTGTTTCGATTGTCGGATCACTTGGATCGCATTATTGCTGCAGCCAAACACATTGGAATGCAACCCAATCAAACCAAAACAGAGATGCACACCATTGTTCAGGCTGTTCTAGACGCTCAGCAAACAGCCGATATGCTGATGGTTCGATTAATTCTGTCGGGACAATCGTCCGAGGCATCCACATCGACAATGCGCGCAGAGTTTTACGTATATGTATCAGCCATGCCCCAATACGCTGACGCCCTGTACCATGCGGGGGTTTGGTTGGGGGGGTTCCCGCATCAACGGGAGTTGGCACCCGTAAAATTAACGAATTATGTCTCGGCTTATATGGCGCGTCGACAGCTACCCAAGGGGGTTGACTCGCCACTTTATATTAGCCCCGGATTAGACCCCGATGTTTTGGAGGGGGATACGTACAATATTGTTTTTGTCGATGATTCTGGTTTGGTAACACCCGCCAACGATGGCCGTATTCTATTGGGTATTACTCGAAAATGTGTGGCTGAATTGGCTAAGAAATTAGGGATTGGGTATCGGGAAGCCGTGATTCCTTATGCAACGATTGGCCAGTATTCGGAATGTTTTATGACAACGTCTTTGCGCTTTTTAATGCCAATTCGGCAAATTGACGAAACCCCTTTTTCCGTTGGTCGAGGCACCCAAACGGTACGATTGCAGGCCGCGTTCCAAGCCCTGTTTCAATCCGAAACTGGGCACTGGTTGCCTCAGCTAGGCGTTCATGCCGACCCCGTGCCATCCACCCATGATGGATAACCAACGACTATCGGATACAACCGTAGAGACTGTTAAGCGATCGGTTCAAATTGTGCCGATTATTCAGTCGTATATTCAATTAAAAAAGCGCGGAAAAAACTACGTAGGACTATGCCCATTTCATGGCGAAAAAACGCCGTCTTTTACCGTTAATGCCGATAAAAATATGTATTATTGTTTTGGGTGCCATAAGGCAGGGGATGCGATTGGTTTTGTGCGAGACATGGAGCATATTGGCTTTGTGGATGCCATTGTTCACATTGCCAATCAGATGGGGCTACCCATCGAGTATGAGACCCTGAGCACTGCTGACAAAGTGCAATTGGATCGCTATGCCAGTGTGTACAAAGCCCTAGATTTGTTTCGGTTAAGCTGTCAAGATGCGCTTAAATCCGATACTGAAGCTCAAGCGTATTTAAAGTCTAGAGGCATTGCGCCAGCGGTTCTGGATCAATTTGGAATTGGCGTTGTTCCTCAAGCCTCGCTTCAATCAATAGTTGGCGGGGGAATTTCAGAGTCCACATTGGTGGATGCCGGCTTAGCGCTTCGAACGGAATCTGGCGCCTTGGCTCCACGGTTTCGTCAGCGCATCGTCTTTCCTATTTTGGATCATCGGGGACGTACTGTTGGGTTTGGGGGGCGCTTGTATCGGACGGATTCGGGCCCCAAATACTTAAACTCACCAGAAACGCTGGTCTTTAATAAAAATCGGCTGCTTTATGCCGGGTATCAGTCCAAAGCCGCAATTAAAAAGATTCAATCGTGTATTTTAGTGGAAGGGTATATCGATGTATTAGTCGCGCATACGCATGGCCTTTGCCATACAATCGCCACTATGGGCACGGCATTGTCCGATGCTCATATTGACGGTTTAAAAGAAAGTACAGTAATTTTGGCGATGGATTCGGATGCCGCGGGTCAAGCGGCAATGACCAAAAGTAGTCAAGCGTTGGATCGGGCCAATGTACCTGTTCAACTGGTTGATTTACAAGGTCTAGACCCGGCTGATTTTTTAGAAAAGCACGGGCCGGATCTATTTTCCAATCAAGTAGCGCAAGCGTTGAACCCCGTCGAATTTCGCCTCAAGCAGTTGATGCGTGGTGAGCTAAAAAATGGGCAGGAAAAACGAGCCATTGTTGAGTCTATTGCCCCCTTTATCCAGCGTCAAACAGATCCGATTGTTCGGCAACACTACATCCAACAAGTAGCCAAAGCGACTCAGATTGCCCCCACGATTATTCAAGACAAAATACAACTAATGAGCGTGAATCCGACCATGAAAAAGCGATCCGCAGCGCGGCCAACACTGGTATCCAGATATACCAAAGCAGAGGTCATGATCGTGTGTGCCATGTTTTTGGATGAAGCATGCCGCACGCGTGCGGTGAATGAGATTCAGCTTGCCATGCTTCATGATGAGAAAAACCAAGCCATTTTTAAAGTGTTGGCAACGGCCGCTGGGGGGCTAAGTCTGGCCGATATGCCCGATACGATTCGTGCCGATATTGCCAAGGCTATGATGGAATACGATGCGACAGCAGTGGCAGATTTTGAGGCCTGTTTAGGCGTATTGCACGATCGGCACACTCAGCAACGCATTCAAATTATTAAGGCAAACATTCGTGAAAAAGAAGCGCAAGGCGATGATGCCGCGATTTCATCGTTATTAAATGAACTGAATCAACTGCTGAACTTATAAGTTAAACACGAACCAGCATCTAGACAACAATAAGAAAATTACGTTACTATTCTATTTATATTAAATAAATAACTATTAATTTTTATTAACGTAATTTATGGAGTCACTGAGTGTTTTACTTGAAAATGATAAATCAGCGCATTGCTAAAATTTTAATCATACAATTTATAATCAATACGGTACTCACGCCATGGGTTCTGGCTGTTGAGCCCAGTGTGGTGGATGCCCAATCGCCAACCGTTCAAATATATCGGGCAAATAATGGGGTGGATGTGGTGGATATTGCGGGCGCCAATGCGCAGGGGTTATCGGACAATTATTTTCGATCGTACAATGTCCCCAATACGGGTATCGTTGTGAATAACAATTTAGATCTAAACAAAGCGTCGCTAATGGCCGGGCGTGTGCTCCCCCCCAATGCGAATTTAAACAATGGCAATGGGTTGGCCAATATGATTGTGTTTCAGATAACGGGAACCGAGCGCACCCAGGTGCAGGGACTAACCGAGATTCATGGGGGGGCTGCGAATTTTATGGTGGCCAATCCCAATGGGATTAGTGTGAATGGGGGCGGGTTTTATAACGCGCCTCGGGTGACATTGACCACAGGAGCGCCGGTGATGGATCAGGGGTACCTGTCCAATATTCGGGTAACAGGGGGAGATATTGTGGTGGGCCCGGGCGGTTTGGCCACTCAGTTTTCCAACCAAAGG